>JACRIP010000300.1 GCA_016220045.1 Planctomycetota bacterium | reverse complement strand
GGGCGGAAGAATAGCACGGCAGCCCGGCCTGCGCAATGCCGTTGATTTTGCGCCCGCGCCCGGCGACAATCGAGGCGAATCAGCCGGTGATGCGAACGCACGCCCCGAGGGCAGCCGGCCTGAAGGCCGGCGACGAACCCGGGCTGAAGCCCGGTACTACAAACCCGGCGATCCGGACGCCCACGGGGCGGTCGCTGCGAGGCCCCGCCCCATCGGTACGGTGTCCAGCCCGGACTTGTGGGCAACGAGCAGGCGCCTCCGGCCTGCTCCGTGGCTCAATCGTACACGTCGCTTCGGTGTCCGATCCGCGTGACGGTCACGAGCATCCCCGCGTCATCGATCAGGAAGATCACCCGGTAGTCGCCGACGCGAATGCGCCACCGCCTCCCACCGCCCTTCATCTTGCGCACGCCCGGCGGACGCGGATCGACGGCGAGCGCATCGATGCGCGGCCGGATGCGCGGCTGGATCTCCGGCGGAAGGGAAGCCAGATCCCGTTCCGCCGCCGGCTTCAGGTGAATGACGTAGGGCATCGCCTACCATCCCAGCCGCTTCTTGACGGTCTCCCACGGGATGGAGCCCGCTTCCGCCTCGGCTCTTTTCGAGGCGGCCGCGGCCAGCCGGTCTTCCATCGAGTCGAGCGCTTCGCGCGCGCGCGCCAGAGCTGCGGGCAGCTTTCCGCCCCGTCGCCGAATCGCCTTTTCCAGGTCTTCGATGGCGTCCTGGAGGGCGAAGAGGTCTTCCTTGTTCTCCAGCAGCGCCAGGTCCTCCAGGGGTACGAGCGCCACCGCGGGCTTGCCGCTCCGCTGCAGAATGATGCGCTCCCGGCCGAATTGCACGCGGCTCAAGGTTTCGGAGTAGCGCGCGCGGGCCTTGGTTGCGTCGAGCTGGATCATGGCGGCCTCCATAGGACAGAATGTACACTCTGTCCATCATCGCGTCCGGGGCCGTAAACGTCAAGGCTGTTCTACTTCGCGCGCGCGTCCCTTTCCGCCACCAGGACGCCAGGTGATCGGCGCTGCGCCGGCGGTGGACGCGGATACGATTCCGCGGGCGTCGGAGGCCGTCCGCCCCGCTGCGGCCTGCGAGGCGGTCGCAAGAGTTGCAGCCTGTCCGGTGGAGTTCGCGGAACCCGTGGATTTGTAGGGGCGGGGCTTGGCCTCCCCCCCGGCGCCGGAGGCGAAGGGGATTCCCGCCCCCTGGTGGCGGCGCTGTCGAGCGTCGCTGGGGTGGCCATGATGCGGCGGCCACAAGGGAGGGCCCCTACACGACGATTCTCGATCGGTGCCGCGCAGGGGTGGGGGGGATGTGCGGCACTTTTGCGCCAGCCTCCTGGGGTGGTTCCTGGAGGCAGGGCGCAGGTCGCGCTTCAGCATGAGTCGGTTTGGTGCTCGCACTCCCGGAGTGTCTTCTGGGCCTCCTTGAGATCCGGCGAACGCAGCTTGGTGTAGATCTCCACGGCCCGCCGCGCGTACGGTAGCCCCTCCGCCGGGCGCCCCAAGCGGGCGAGGGCCGCCGCGATCCGTCGGCAGTCTCCCGCAATGAGTTCCAGCCGTCCGAGGGACTCCGCGAGCGCCAGGGCCTCGCGCGCCAGTCTCTCCGCCAGGGGCCAGTCCTTTTTTTCGAGGGCGAGATCTGCGAGAGCTCCCGTAAAGTTTGCAACACCTCTACGGTCGCAGGTTTTCTTGACGATGCGGAGGGCCTCTTGGTAGTCGCGCTCCGCGGCGGCATAGTCGCCGGAAGCTTGCTCTGCACATGCGAGGCTGTTGAGGGCGACTGCCACATCACGGCTCTCGGCGCCGCGAGCGCGGTGGGCGGACAGCGCTTCTTCCAGGTCCGCAATGGCGGCGGGAAAGTCCTTCTCCAGGGTGTGCCCGATCCCTCTCAACCTGACCGCAATGGCCAGCTCCCGCGCGCCAGCCTTGGCCTGTTGCCAGTGTGCCTCGGCTCGGCGCGCGCACGCCAGTACCTCGGCGGCCAGACCACGCTGAGCGCACAAGAACCCAGCCCGGCACGCATTCCAGCCTGCCTGGTCGAAGTCTTTCGCCGCGATGGCCACCCGTTCCGCTTCCTGGCAGAACCACAGCCATTCGTCCCAGAGGCCCGAGAACTGGAGGAAACTCTCCAGTGCGCGACTCAATTCGAGCAGACGGGCGTCATCCCCCGCTACCAGCCGCGCCAGGGCAGCAGCGACGGTCGGCCACTCGGCCTCCAGGGCGGGGAACCGGTCGTAGTTCTGGTATCCGTTCTCCGTGGCCAAGGCGTAGGCGCGGTTCACCAGCCGGTCCCCGGTTTGGGCGACGGCCTGCGGCCGCTTGTCCCGCAGATACTTCGCGGCCAGGGGTGGCAGGATGAATGCCTTCCCGGTCGGGTCGCCGACCAGCAGCGCCCGATCCGCAAGGTCCTCCAGCGCCGTCTCCGCCTGCCGCTCCGCCAAACCGGCGAGGGTCGCAATCCACTTCACCGGTGCCGGGAGCGTGTAGTGGGTCAAAGCGGCGAGCACGGCCATCTCGCTGTCCGTGAACGTATCGAGCAGATCGCCGAACACGAACTCCAGCGGGTCATTGTCCGGCGGCGCGTTTTTCAGAAAGGCGCAGGCCTCGTCCACAGTCCGGCAGCGGCTGCCCCGCCGGCCCAATTGTCCCGCCGTCCACCGTAGGAGCAGGGGATTGCCCCCCGTGACCTCATAGAGGACTTGGCGATCCTTCTCCCCGGCCGCGGCAAGGTGACGATTGGTCTTCGCGACCTCGGCCAGCAGGTCCAGCGCGTCCTGCGGCTCCAGCCGGTCGAGGCGGACGATCCGCGCATCGATGTCGGTGCGCCGGCGACTGGTGACGATCGCCTTGCATCCGGCCGGCAGACGCGTGAGAAACTGGTAGAGCCGGAGCCGCTCCGCCTCCTGGAAGGTCTCGACGTTGTCGATGACGAGCAGGGCGCGCTCCGTGGACAGCACTCGGTGCACCGCCTTGGCGCGCTCGTTCTCGGGCAGGTGCCCGACCTCGGGCGCTCCGAGCGCGCGCGCCAGCTCCGTGATGAGCGCCATGAAGTTAGGGAGCAGGTAGTCTTCCAGGGGCGTCTCCCCCGCGGGCGTCAGCTCCCGCACCTTGGCCGAGAGGAAGACCTTACGCGGGAAGTCCGCGGCCGGCGCGAGGTGTCCGGCGCGCACGGCGAGCGCGGTCTTGCCGATCCCGCCCGGTCCGTCGATCAGGACGCCCCAGGTTCGGGACTCCGGCGCGATCGCGTCGGCCACCGTCGCCAATTCCTGCGCGCGGCCGAAGAAGAAGGGCTGGGTGGGAAGCGAGGAGTTCGTCCCGGCGACCCGTGCCGTCGGTTCCGCCACCGTGCCCGCGATGGCCGCTACCGGGGAGACGGGGGTCGCGTCCGTCGCGGGAGGCGTGAACGGCGCGAATTGGATGGCGTGCAGGACGAAGTCCGCGGCGTTCCGGGCGGCCTTCGCCTGGCGCGCGTCTTTGTCCAGCGCCTTGTGGCCATCCGCCCAATCACAGATCCCCTTCACCAGGATCCAGTCGACTTTCCGGTCCTGGCAGGCGACGTAGAGCCCGGCCCCCTCCATCTCGCCGCCGATCGCCTCCGGCTCAAACCTCCGCAATTCGTCGCGGTAGTCCACGTTGTCCACCAACTTCTCGCCGGTGAGCACGACGCCGAAGCGCACCGTGCAGGCCTCCCACGTCGGGAGCTGCGCGGACTTGAAGCGCTGGATCAGCCCGCTGGAGGCGTGCGGTCGATCCCCCCGGAGGACGATCTGTTCTCGTCCCGCCTCGGTGCCGACGCGGCGCAGGTCGTAGAGCCGCAAGTTTTCGGTCACCAGGACATCGCCGATACACTGCTTCTGATCATTTACGCCGAATGCGATTCCCACCATGATGACGGCCTTGGGGGAGAGACGCTCGATGCCTTTCTGCACCGTCAACAACGACGCGCCCAGTCCACCCGACCCCATCTCCGACTGCACGAGGAAGACACGAGCATTGCTCATCGTGCCGAGACCGAAGTAGGTCTGGTCGCCCCGCGACTCGGGCCGCGCCGGCGTGCCGGTGGCCTTCTTGAATGCCTCCAGGACGGCCGAGCTTTCGACCGTGGTCGCGGTGACGAGGAGGAGGTTCGGCGGCGGGTTCGACATGGACGTCATCTTCCCCGATTCCCGGGCCCGCCCCGGCCATCCGCTCCCGTCCTCGTCGTCAGGCTCTGCCCCCAGGTGGCTTCACCCGCGTCGAGCGGCGGGACGGCAGGGCGCGCGTAGTCGAGCCGCAGATCGTAGCGCCCGTCGTCGTAGACCGCATCGAGTAACGGCCGGAGCTCGATGGTCGGCTCCGCTTCCCCTTGCCGGAGCGGTACGGGAAACGCCGGAATCGGATCGCGGACGCCGAACTCGTACAGATCCGCCTTTCCGTGCCGGTATCCGCGCGCGACCAGGATCGAGTACGGCGCCCGCATGTCGGCCGGGCGCATCGGCAGCCGCCGTCCGGCACGCAGCAGGTCGACTTCCACCAGGGAGGTCAGGCTCCCCGGCGCTGCGCGCCGTTTCTCCTCATAACGCTGCCGGCCGGTGCCGCTCAACTTGTTGGTAGGCGACAGGAGCTCGATCACGGTCACGGCTTCCCCGGACGTGACGTCGCGCACCTCCAGGTAGCGTTCGCGCACTTCCTCGGGAATCGATAGGGTGACCGCCCGAGGTGCCGAGACGGTCGCCGTGGCAGCGGCGGCCGCCGCCGGGTCCTCCGGCGGCGATCTCCGCAGGCGCTCCGCCGCCTGTGTTTCGAGGAGGGCGACGTCGGGCCGACCGATCAGGACGATCTCCTCCGGTTCCAGCATGTAGGTCCGCTGCTCTACGGCCACGACATAGCGCGGCGTCACCCGACGGTTCATCATCCGGCTCAACTCGACGATGAGCGCGGTGTGAAACCCAGGCCACAGCTCCGGGTGTTCCAGATAGGGGTCCATGCCGGGAAAGGGTGAAGGCACGTGGTCACTTCCTGGTTGGGGTGGGTGGTTCCCTCGCCACCTACCCAGTATACCGCGACGCAGGGATCGGCATCAAGGCCGCGTGGCGGCGCGGGTGCATGACCGATCGTGTGGACCGCGTCACGTGCGGCGATGAGCCACGAATGGAAAACGGGAACACGAAAAGCCACGAAGCACCACGAATGGAGGATCTGGCGGGCGACGTCCCGCGCGATCTCAAACTTCGTGGCGCTGCGTGGTTCTTCGTGTTCCCGTCGCCCTGCCCGCCGTCACGTGTGCGACAACTCAAACAAGTGCTGCCATGCACCCCGACGGTGCGGGAGTTCGAGTTGCGATCTCCCCCCGACTCGCACCGCCTTCCGTGCGCCGTCGCGCTTTGGACCTCATCAGTCCATCATGTCCCGGCCGACTCATGCCCGCGATTCCCCCTTGACCGCCGCCGGAGGCGCGACTACGATCCGTCCAGCGCCTGCAATCATCGGGAGAGGTTGCGGGAATCCAGGATCGTGTCCCCGTTTTGCGGTCGATTCGAACCAGGCCCGGAAGACGCCGCGGGACGCGCCCGCTGTCGGGCGTTTACCCTGCATCCACCCGGCCGCCCGGCTCGACTCTTCATGGGAGCGAACGCAGATGCGCAGTACCGTGCGGGCAGCGACCCGGTCCGTCGCCCTTCTCGGCTTCCTTGCCATCCTCACGCTGCCGACCGGCGTGGACGCGAACGCCGCGTATCCGATCACGCTGGATACGCGCAAGCTCACGGAGGGCGACTTCCGGCAGATGTGCTCCGAGGTCGCGGCCATGAACGCCTATGCGGCCCGGAAGCTCGGCCCGGTGGACGCCCGCGCGCTGGCTCAGGGGAAGACCCTGGCCCAGACCTGCGCGTACGGCAAGTTCACGCTGGAGCGGACCGTCGGCCTGAGCTTCGTGCCCTTCGACGAGTTCGTGAAGCAGTTGCCGCCGGACCGCTGGGGGCCGAACCTGGCGGACTACCGGGGGGGCGAAGTCCGCGCCCACGGGCCGGGGCGGCAGGTCGAGCGCATGGTGCTGGCCTCGCCCGGCAAGGACCTCGACATGACGAAGATCGAGAAGATCGATCGGGTGTGCAGCCCGGACGGCCGGATCCAGCGCGTGGTCGTGACGTGGAAGGTCCTGAAGTCGGACAACGGCTCGGTGATCCAGGACATCGGCAGCGTCACCTTCAGCCGGGAGGGGCCGGAGCAGACGCGCGTCGCCTGGCTCTCAGGACATCGCCTGAGCATCTTCCCCGACTACTCGTCGCTGCCGGGCGTGATTCGGGCGCCGCTTGAGGCGCTGCAGCACAAGGTCGTCGGCGCGGTGCTGTCCAGCTACTTTTCGCGGGCGACCGACCGCTACCGGAAGCTCACCGGCGGCGAGCCGCCGTCGATGGCCGATCGCCTTCGCGAGATGATCGGGCGGTAGGGGCGCGGCGCAACCCCCGCAGGATCCGCCCATGACCGCGCCCGCCGCCGCGCCTGCGCCCGGGTCCCGGCCCGATCCGGCGCCGCCCGGCGCCCCTCCCCGGCTCGGCGTGCCTTCCACGGAACCGACCGTCGTGGTCGCGCCCCCGGCCGCCGCCGCGCCGCGCCCGGCGCCGGGAGCGGCGCCGGACCCGGCGGCGATACGGCAAAGCCCCTATCTCGCGGACCTCGCCGCGGCGCCTCCCGAGGTGCGCGCGGCTTGCGCCGACCCGGAGCGCAGCTTCGGCAAGTACCTGCTGATCGAGGAGCTCGGCCGCGGCGGCATGGGCGTGGTCCACAAGGCCTGGGCGCGCGATCTCGGGCGCTTCGTCGCGCTCAAGCTGCTCGCGCCCGAGGGCGCCGACGAAGCCCCCGCGGAGCCGGCCCCCGCCCCCGCGCCCGTCCCGGCCGCGCCCGACGCCCCCACGCTCCCCCATGCCGGCCGCAATACCCGGCGCTTCCTGCGCGAGGCCCGCACCGCCGCCGCGCTGCGCCATCCGAACATCGTTCAGGTGTTCGACGTAGGAAGCGAGCAGGGCCGGCCCTACCTCGCCATGGAGTACGTCCCGGGCCCGAGCCTGCGCCGCCGGCTGCTGGAGGCCGCCGCCGCCGGACCCGGCGGGACCTGGGCCCTCCGCCCGCGCGAGGCGGTGCTCTACCTGCGCGACATCGCCCGCGCCCTGGCCGTGGCCCATGCCCACGGCATCGTCCATCGCGACGTCAAACCCGAGAACATCCTGCTCGCGGACCCCGACCCGGGCGAGTCCGCGCGCGCAGGCCCGGCGCCCGCCGCGGACGCCGGCGCCGGACCGGGCGCGCGCGTGCGCCCCCCCCGGCGCGCCCTCCTGGCCGACTTCGGCCTCGCGCGCGAGGTCGAGTCCCGCACCCGCCTCACGGTGACCGGTCAGGTCCTGGGCACGCCCGCCTACATGTCCCCCGAGCAGGCGGAGGGCCGCCCGGACGCCGCCGACCCGCGCTCGGACGTGTTCTCCCTCGGGGCGGTGCTCTACGAGTGCATCGTCGGGCGCAAACCCTTCGAGGCCGCCACGCCGGTCGGCGTGCTCTACAAGGTGCTCTGCGAAGACCCGCCGCCGCCGCGCCGGCTCAATCCGCGCGTGCACGCCGACCTGGAGACGATCGCGCTCGCCGCGCTGGAGAAGGAGCCCGCGCGGCGCTATGCGGGCGCGGCCGCGCTGGCCGACGACCTGGACCGGTGGCTGGAAGGCGAGCCGATCGCGGCGCGCCCGGCCTCGTTCCTCTGGCGCCTGCGCCGGCGGGTGGTGAAGAACCGGGCGGCCGTCCTGGGGCTGGGCGCCGCGGCGCTCTGCCTCGCGGCGCTGCTCGCCGCCCTGTCCGCGTTGGCGGGCGCGCGGCACGAGAGCTCGCGACTGGCGGCCGGTGCGTGGAAAGCCGAGTTGCGCGCCCGGGCGCTGCCCTTCTGGCGTGAGGGCCGGGCCCGGCTCGACCAGGCCCTGGCCGCCTGGAAAGACCTTGGGCTCCGGGTCGCGGTCCGGCGCGCGCGCGGGCAGGGGGTGGAGACGGCGGAACTGGTGACGCTGGCCCGCGGCGGCGCGGCCCGGCTCGCGCAGGCCCGCGCCGAGGCGCGCGCCGCGTTCGACGCCGCCCTGGCGATCGACCCGGGGATGGCGGACGCCCTGGCCACCCGCGCCGAGGTGGCGGCGCTCGAAGGGGACCTTGCGGCGGCGCTGGCGGACGTCGAGCGCGCGCTCGCCGCCGAGCCGGAATGCGCGGTCGCGCGCCACCAGCGTGCGCTGCTCAAGCTTCGGCTGCATCGCGCCCTCGGGGGAATTCCCGTGGTGGAGTCCTACGCGGTCGAGGACACGGCCGAGCGCGTGCGCCTCTCGCGGTCGAGCAGCCGGCGGGGCGGCAACGACGAGCCGCGCTGGCTCGCGCTGCGCCGCGAGGCGGCGGCGGATCTGGCCGCGGTGGAGAAGCTTCCGGGCATTCCGGAGTCCGCGCGCCGGCAGGCGCAGGCCGCGCTCCTGTACCTGGACGGGAAACTCGAACCGGCGGGGCTGGAGATCGAGCGCGCGCTCGACGCGGCCCCGTTCGACGCGGACGCGCTCTTTCTCGCCGCCGAGATCCAGAGCGCGCGCGGCCGGTTCGACGCGGCCCTGGAATGCTACGACCGCCTGCTGCTGCTGCAGCCCGACGTGGCCCGGTTCCGGCTGGCGCGCGGGAATGCGCTCCTGCTCGCCCCCGGCCGCGCGGAGGAGGCGGCGGCGGAACTCGACGCGGCGCTCGCGCTGGCGCCGGACCTGGCCGAGGCCTGGATGGCGCGGGCAGACCTGCGGCGGCTGCGCGGGGACGTCGCGGGCGCGGTCGCCGACCTCGACTGGGCCCTGGCGCTCGCGCCGAACGACGCCCGCATCTTCAACAACCGCGGGGTGGACCGGCTCGCGGGCGGCGACCGCGCCGGGGCCCTGGCGGACTTCGACCGCGCCCTGGAGCGGGAACCCGACCTGGCGACCGCGCGCTTCAATCGCGGCAACCTGCATTGCGAAATGGGCCGGCCGGCGGAGGCGCGCGCCGACCTGGATCGGGCGATCGCCCTAATCCCGGACGCGCCGCGCGCCTACGTGACCCGGGCGCGCGTGCGCGCGGCGGCGGGGGATCCGGCGGGGGCGCGGCAGGACCTGGATCGGGCGCTCCTGCTCGGGCCCGACGACGCCGCGGCGTGGACCGATCGCGGTTTGCTGCGGCACCGGGCGGGGGACGCCGCGGGGGCGCTGGCAGACTTTGCGGAGGCGATCCGGCGCGCGCCCGCTGCCGCGGACCCGCTCTACAACCGGGCGCTGGTGCGGATCGACGCGGGCGAATTGGCCGCCGCGCTGACGGACCTCGACCGGGCGTGGGAGCTGGGAGGGCGCGGGCCGAAGCTGCTCTACACGCGCGGAATGACGCGGCAGCGGGTGGGGGAGCACGCGGGGGCGATTGCGGATTTCACGGCGCTCCTGGCGCGAGCGGACGCGGAGGACCGGGTGGAAGCGCTGCTGGCGCGGTCCTTCAGTTGGCTGGTCGGGGGGCGGAAAGCGGAGGCGCTGGCGGACACGGAGGCGGCGGTGGCGGCGGACCCGCGTTCGGGCTCGGCGCGCTGGGCGCGGGCGCGCTGCCGCATGATGGCGCCGGGGCGGGACCTCGCCGGGGCCGTGGCGGACCTGGAGGCGGCGCTCGCGCTCGGGGTACCACCGGAGGAGCGGCCCGCGGTGCAGTTCGGGCTCGCGCAGGCGCGGGAGCTGCGCGCCGCGCTCGGGGATCGGCCGGAGGACGAGTGAGGGGGCCGTTCACCGCGCGCCGGCCTTCCGTAGCAGGGCCTCGACCGCGGGAAACTCGGGACAGTCACCGTTTTTCGAAGCGTGGAAGACCGTGAATAGGGGTGACTGTCCCACTCTTCGTCCCACTCTTCTCCCCGGCGCCGGAGTGATCGCAGCGCAGGCGAGGACGCCTGCGCCACAACGGTTCCGAGCACTTCTGGGGTCGTGCGAGAGGTCTCCGGCAATTGTGGTGCAGGCGCCCTCGCCTGCACCGAATGGCCATTCATCGCGGCCTTTTGAGACCGCCTCCCGCGGGGCCCTTCCGCGCGGCGCGATCCCCCCCCCGGGGGGGCCGCGAGGGAATTCCCGCCCACGGGGGCGGATTCCTGCGCTCGGATCCACGGCCGGAGGATCTCCGGGATCTTGCGGACCAACCCGCTCCGAAGCTCTGCGGGGCGCACTCCTCCCCCCCCTCCCGAGGCCGCTTGGCCCGGCCCGTGAGGCGGCCACGGTACCCGGTGCGGCTGGCCCTGCGAGGGTGCGCGCGGACGCCTGGAGCGTTGAACGGGCGCTCTTCCCCTGCGGCATCCGCATTGCCCAAATCCTTTGTGGCGCAGGCGTCCTGGCCTTCGCCGCGAGGTCGCCGGCACCGGGGTCTCGGGGTCTTCGTTCGATCCCCAGGTCGCGGAGCTAGCGCCCGCATCGGCCGCTTGCGCCGGCCGCCCCCGGGCGCCCTTCCGGTCCGCTGCATCGACCCGGCGACCGCCGCGCGCGCGGCCACCCCACCGAACCGCTCGCCGCCACCATTCCCGGCGCGTCGTAGACTACCGCACACTCGGCGCATCATTTGCGCAGCCGGGCACCACGTCGAAATCTGCATTCCCGATCCCCCTACCCGCCACCGCGCGGGGTGCCGGATCGCCGGGGGCAAAGCGGGCAGGCGGAGTGGTTTCGGGATGCGTGAAGGGCAGGGACTGTGAGTACGACCGAGGGTCGGACGCACGCCGAAGGGCTGGCCGAACAGGCGCTCCTCGCCCACGTGCGCCACGAAATCCGCTCGCCGATCAATGCCATCCTGGGCTACGGGGAGATCCTCCAGGAGGATGCGGAGGCGAGCGGGCAGACGGCGACCGTCGCGGACCTCCAGATCATCTGCGCCGCGGGCAAGGAACTGCTCGGCCTGGTCGATGATCTCCTCTCGCCGGCCCGGGCCGCGGGCCGCGGACGCCTGGACTGGGACGCGCTCGGCGTCCAGATGCGCCATGCCATGCGCACCCCCATCAACACGATCCTCGGCTACTGCGAGATGCTCGCCGAGGAGGATACGGCACCTCCCTCGGAGACTTTTATCCGCGACCTCGCG
Source organism: Planctomycetota bacterium (assembly GCA_016220045.1). Lineage (GTDB taxonomy): Bacteria > Planctomycetota > MHYJ01 > WSZJ01 > JACPWG01 > JACRIP01. The sequence continues at coordinate 7,194 of JACRIP010000300.1, read as the reverse complement.
GAGGTCGCGACCGCGACCCGGCAGTTGCTCGCGCTCATCGAAGACATCCTGCGCCTCGCGAACCCCGAGCGGGCGGCGCTCACGGCCGGACCCGCGCTCCCCGGCGCCTCGGCGGCGATGCAGGAGGCGGTCAAGGGCCTGGTGAGCGCGATCCGGCTCCCGCCCGGCGCCGCGGCCGCCCCCCGCCCCACCGGCGCCCTCCTCCTGGCCGACGACAACCCCGTCGATCGCGAACTCCTCGTGCGCCGCCTCAAACGCGAGGGGCATACCGTCGCCACCGCCGTGGACGGCATGCAGGCCCTCGAAGCGATCCGCAAGTCGCGGCCCGAGTTGGTGCTGCTCGACGTCCTGATGCCCGAGCTGAACGGGTTCCAGGTCCTCGACCAGCTCAAGGCCGATCCCGCTCTGCGTTCCATCCCCGTGATCATGCTCTCCTCCTGGGACGAGGCGGAGAGCGTCGCCCGTTGCCTGGAGGTCGGCGCCGAGGACTACCTGCCCAAGCCCGTCAACTCGACGGTGCTCCTCGCGCGCATCGCCGGCTGCCTGGAGCGGAAGCGCGAGCGCGACCGGGAAGTCTCCCAGCTCCGGCAGGTGGAGGAGGAGAAGGCCGCCCGCTACGGCGAATGCCTGGGCAAGCATCCGGCGATCGCCCGAATCCGGCAAAGCCTCGAAAAGCTCGCGGGCGCGCGCGAACCGGTGCTGATCGTGGGGGAGGCGGGGACGGGCAAGGAGCTGGTCGGCCGCACCCTCCACGCGCGGGGCCGGGGGAAGGAGGCGCCGCTCCTCAGCGTCGACGGCCGGCAGATCGCCGATTCCCCCTGGGGGGACAAGCTCCTGGGCGACGCGCGCGCGGGCGAAAGCACCCTGATGCCCGAGGGCACGGTCACCTACCTGGATCTCGTCGACGGCGGCACGCTCCTGCTCAAGCGCATCGAGAGCCTGCCGCTCCGGGTCCAGACGCGCCTGGCGCGCTTCCTGGAGGGGGGCGACCCGCTCCCCGGCCGGCGCCGACCCGACGTGCGCCTCATCGCCACCTGCGGCGCGCCCGTCGCCGACCTGGAGCGCACCGGCCAGCTCCTCCCCGCCCTCGCCGCCCTGCTCTCCCGCCACGTGCTCGAACTCCCCCCCCTGCGCGAGCGCAAACGCGACATTCCGGAGCTGGCCGGATACTTCGTGCGCCGCCACGCCGGCCGCCTCAACAAGCAGGTCGAGAAGCTCGAGGATGCCGCCGTCACGCGCCTCGTGACCCACGACTACGCCATGGCCAACGTCGAGGAGCTGGAGCGAACGGTCGAGCGCGCGGTGGTCCTGGCGGGCCGCGACTCGATCGACGCGGAGGAGATCTTCCTCGGCGTGCCCGCGCCCCGCCCCAGCCCGGGGTTCAACCTGCTCCGGCTGCCCGAGCCCGTCCTCCGGCTCGGACTCAGGCTCTTCCCCGATGTCGTGGCCGGGGGCGTCGCGGTCTTCTTCCTGTTCCTCGTCGCTACCTGCTTCTTCCCGGTCACCATCTACGGCGAAGACCTCGGCACGCGGCTGGTCTGGTCCGTGTGGTGGCCGGGCCTCATGCTGCTCTTCCTCACCGTCGGCCGCGTCTGGTGCGCCATCTGCCCGATGTCGTTCGCCGGCGGCCTCGCGCAGCGCCTGTTCCGTCCCCGGAAGGAACGGCGCATTCCGGCCTGGATCAAGGAACACGACACGGCGATCGCCACCGCGGGCTTCTTCCTCATCGTGTGGGTCGAAGAGGCCACGCGCATGCGTCACTCCCCGCTGGCCACCGGGTTCCTGCTCCTGGCCATCCTGAGCGGGGCGGTCCTCGCCGGCGTGCTCTTCCCGCGCCGCACCTGGTGCCGCCATCTCTGCCCGCTCGGCGGGTTCGGCGGCATCTGCTCCACGACGTCGGTCCTGGAGCTGCGCCCGACCCCGGACGTGTGCACCGCCAAGTGCAAGGGCCACGCCTGCTACACCGGGACCGACGGGTCCGGCGACGGCTGCCCGATGTTCCAGCACGTCATGTTCGTGAACTCCAACCGGGCGTGCGTCCTGTGCCTGAAGTGCGTGAAGAACTGCCCGAATGGTTCGCCCCAGCTCAATCTGCGCGCGCCGGCGCGGGAGCTGTGGTCGGGTCAGGAAGCCCGCCCGGCGGTCGGCGCCTCGCTGCTGGTGATGCTCGGGCTGCTCGCCGCGCAGAGCCTCCTCTCGGCCTGGGAGTCCGGCGGACCGGGAGGAATGGCCGCCCTGCTCGCGGAGCATCGCGTCCTCGTGGTCAGCGCGCTGCTCGGGCTGGGGGCCGCGCTGCCGTTGGCGTTCGCGGTCGCGGTCGAGCGCCGGCTGGGCGCGTCCGGGGACGCGGCGAAGTCCGCAGCGTTTTGGCGGCGCATCATCGCGGGGACGCCGCTCCTGGCCACGGGCTACGCGGCGTACCAGTTCGGGTTCCTGCCGGCGCTGGGGAACGTCATGGTCACCCTGGGGTGGCAGGCGGGCGCGGCGCCCGCGGCCACCTCCTGGACCACCTTCTCCCTGCTCCGGGCATCCCAGGCCGGCCTGCTGGCGGCGGGGCTCGCCATCGCGCTCGTCGCGCTGGTCCGGCTGCGGAGCGCGGTCGCGCCCGGGGCGGGAGCCGGGGTCAAGACCGTAGGTGGCGCCCCGCCACCGCCGCCGCCCGCTCGGGCGGGGGAGGTGAAGCCGTGACCGGCAATCTCCTCGCACCGGCGCCGGCCGTGGAAGCGGGCGGGCGGACCGGGGCGCGCGACCTGGTGGTCTCGGCGCTGATCCTGCTGATCGGCCTGCACAGTTGTCTCTTGGGTCTGGCCATGCTCCTGCTGCCGGCGCGGATGCTGGCCTTGCTGGGCTTCCCGGGCTCGGTGCCGGTCTTTTTCCCGTCCCAGAGCGGCATCTTCCTGCTGGCCCTGGGCATCTGCTACCTGCTCGCGCTGGCGCGGCGGCCGCTGGTCATCGTCATCCTGGTCTCGAAGGCGCTCGCCGTGCCCTTCCTGACCATCCATGCGGCCTTCCTGGCCGCCCCGCCGCTGATCTGGGCCGCGGACGCGGTGGATGCGCTGATGCTCGCCGCGCTGGCGATCGCGCTGCGGAGGCAGGGGAACCACCGTACGGTGACGCCGGATGAGCTGCCGGAGGAGTCATGAAAGCCGAGTTGCGCGTCGTCCAGGGCGAATCCCCGGGCCGGCGCTATCCGCTCCCGGAGACCGGGCGTTTCCTCCTCGGGCGCAGCCCGGAGGCCCACGTCCGCGTGAACGACGTCTGCGTTTCCAACGCCCACTGCAGTATCGAACGCTGCTGCGGGCTCGACTCGGTGTCCGACCTGCACAGCCGCAACGGGACGCTGGTCAACGGCACGCGCATCACCCAGCACCCGCTCGGCGACGGCGACCTCATCCAACTGGGCGAAACGGTGCTCGCCTACTGGACCCTCCCGGACACGGCGCGCATCCGGGCCGAGACCACCGTCGTTCACGTCCGCGACGGGTGGCAGCGGAGCGCCGCCGCGGTCTGCGACCGCTTCGAGCTGCGCGGGCGCGGCCTGTCCGGCATTCTCCAGCAATCGCCCGAGGAGTCGCCGCAGGTCCAGAAGCTGCGGAGCGCGCTCGAGGCCTTCTACAACATCGTGGTCCTGACCAACCGGGAAACCAATCAGCGCAAGGTCCTCGAACTCGCGCTCGACGCCGCGCTCCAGTCGCTCGAGGCCGACCGCGGCGCGGTGGTGATCTCCGGCGCGGCGGGCGAGCACGGGCCGATCGAGATCATGCGCGCGCGCGACACCCGGGCCCCCGAGACCATGGTGATTTCGCAGACCATCGTCGACATGTGCGCGACCGAAGGCGTATCCATCCTGACCTCCTTCGACACGCCCGCCCAGGTCGCCCTGGCCTCCCAATCGATCGTCATGCAGGGCATCCAGTCGGTGATGTGCGTGCCGATCGAGGCGGAGCACACCATCCTGGGCGTCCTCTACGTCGACTCGACCAGCCTGGTCGGACGTTTTTCGAAGCACGACCTGGAGGTGCTCGCCGCGATCGCGTCGCTGCTCGGGACGTTGCTGGAAAAGCGCATGCTGGAGACGCGCGTGCACGACGTGGGGCAGCAGCTCGACTTTGTGCGGTCGAACATCCCGGTCGGACTCTACCGCAGCACCAAGGAAGGGTTGCTCCTGTATGCGAACGAGGCGCTGGCGGCGATGCTCGGGCATCCCGGGCGGCAGGCGCTGGACAACGTGAATCTCCTCGCCTCCTGGGTGGTCCCGCAGGAGCGCGCGCGCTGGCTGGCGGAGATCGAGAGTGTCGGCTGCGTCCGCGGCTTCGAGGTCGAGCTGCGCCGGCGGGACGGGGAGCGCATCTGGGTGCGCGAGAACGCCTATGTCCAGCGCGCCCGGGACGGCGGGTTCCTCTACTACGAAGGGCTGCTCGAGGACATCACCGAACGCCGGCGCATGGACGAGGAGCTGCGCCGGCACCGCGACCACCTGGAGGAGCTGGTCCGCGCCCGCACGGCCGAGCTGGCCACCGCCAAGGAGCAGGCCGAGAGCGCGAACCGCACCAAGAGCGCCTTCCTCGCGAACATGAGCCACGAGCTGCGCACGCCCCTGAACGCGATCATCGGCTTCAGCGAGATCCTGCTGGAGGATGCGGAGGAGGAGGAGGCGGCGGAGCGGGTCACGGACGTCCAGAGCATCCTCACCTCAGGGAAACACCTGTTGTCCCTGATCAACGACGTGCTGGATCTGTCGAAGATCGAGGCCGGCAAGCTCGACCTGCATCTTGAGGACTTCGACCTGAAGAAGATGCTCGACGACGTCGTGCGCACGATCGGGCCGCTGGTCGAGAAGAACGCGAATGCGCTGCGGGTCGAACTCGCGCCGGACCTGGGGATGGTCCGGGCCGACTCGCGCTGGAGCCGGCAGATCCTGCTCAACCTGCTGTCGAATGCCTGCAAATTCACGCAGCGGGGCACGGTCACGCTGGCGGCGGCGCGGGCGGCGGCCGACGGGGGGGAGTGGATCGAGCTGCGGGTGAGCGACACGGGGATCGGGATGACACCCGAGCAGTTGGGCCGGCTGTTCCAGGCCTTCTCGCAGGCCGACTCGAGCACGGCGCGCAAGTACGGCGGGACCGGGCTCGGGTTGGCGATCAGCCGGAAGATCTGCCAGATGATGGGCGGCGACATTTCGGTCGAGAGCAAGTTCGGCGCGGGCACGACCTTCTGCGCGCGCATTCCGGCGCGCGGCGTCGCGGAGGTCGCGCGGCCCGCCCGCGCGGCTGGCCCGGCGGGCGGGGCCTCCAGGTAATCGGCGGCGGCGGCGCCGGTCAGGCGCGGCGCAAACAGGCATGGAAACCTAATCGGCAGCGGAGGCGAGCGATGGCCAAGATCCTGGTGATCGAAGACAACGAGATGAACCGGCGCATGGTGACCCGGCGGCTGACCAAGCGCGGGTACCAGGTGATCACCGCAGTGGACGGCCTCGCGGGGATCGAGGCGACGCGGACCGACCGTCCGGACCTGATCCTGATGGATCTGAGCCTGCCGGGGATCGACGGCTGGGAGACGACGCGGCGGCTGAAGGCGAACGGGGAGAGCCGGGGCATTCCGGTGATTGCGCTGACGGCGCACGCGATGGCGGGGGACCGGGAGTCGGCGGTGGCGGCGGGCGCGGACGACTACGAGACCAAGCCGATCGACCTGCCGCGGCTGCTGGCCAAGATGGCGGCCCTGCTCCCGCGCGCCGGCAAGGCGGTGCCGGCGGCCGCGGCCGGCGGCGAGTCCGCGGCCGGCGAGTCCGCGGCCGAGGCATAGGGGATGAGCCGTAGGGGAGGGGGCGTGGGGGAGGAGGCGTAGGATAGGGCGGAATCGATGCCTCGCGGAGGGGGGGGGGGACGGACCGGCGGGGCTTTCGTGGGCTCGCGCCGCGGGTTCTCCTCTTCCCGCTTTCTCCTTGACAGGCTCGCGGCGCGGGGCATAATGAAATTGAAACTCAGTTTCAATAACCGTCCAACCCGCCGAGGAGGTACCCCCGATGACGCTGCGCCCACGCGTGCGCCACCTGCTCTGGCTCGGACTCTTCTGGTTCGTCTTGGGGGCCCCGCTCGCGAGCGCGGGCAACCACGGCTTCTTCACGTCCTACACGCACCACCTCGCGCGCGGCGAGATCGAGCTGATGTTCATGAACGACTTCACCAGTCCATCCTCGTTCAAACGTGCCGAAGGGCAAGGCAAGTACTTCTCCCACATGATCGAGCTGGAGTACGGCGTCACCGACCAGCTCGCCATCGAGCCCATGATCGAGTGGTTCGAGGACGTCGACACCGGCGCGGCCGAATTCACCGGCTTCCGCTGGGAAACGCGCTATCGGCTCTTCCATGATGACGTGCCCCTGAACCCCGTCCTCTACGTCGAGTACGAGGATCTCGATCCCCTCACGCGCTTCAAGATGGAGGTGAGCGGATTCGTGAATCCCCCCTACGCGGAGGAGGAGGGGGAGGAGCCCGGGCGCGAGCGGATTCTGGAGTCGCGCCTGGTGCTTTCCCAGGAGTTTGGGCCGGTGGTGGTGGCGCTCAACTCGATCTTCGAAAGCGACCTGCGAAGCGGCGAGACCGCCTTCGGCTACTCCCTCGGCATCATGTATCATCCCGAGCACGGCTCGGGGCATGCAGGCCATGCGGGCCACGGCCCCGGGGCGGCCGGTCCGGAAGGAGGCGGCGCGAGCGGCTGCGCTTGCAAGGCCGAGATGAAGGGCTGCCGCTGCGCCCACTGCGCCGATTCCTCCAGCCCTTGCGCGTGCGCCAAGGGCGGGGCGTTGGGCCTGGGATTGGAACTCTACGGTGCGTTCGGCGATACGCGGAAGTTCGGACTCTATCCCGCCCGCCAGGAACACTACCTGGCCCCGGTCGTCATGTACCACTTTACGCCGACCTTCGGCGTGCACGTCGAGTTCGCCTTCGGCCTGACCGGCGCCAGCGACGACGTACTCCGGACCGCGATCGGGTTTGAGTTCTAGCCCGACAACGCCGATCGCCACCCCAGGCGCACGGACCGTCCGCGGCGCCAATCACCGTAGATCAGCCATCCGGTTCGTTTGTAGTTCCGCCTTCAGAGGCTGTCGTAAAAGGTCGAATCGGGCGGAAACGCCTTGCTCTGGGGACCGGGCCAGCCCCGCGAGACTCCGGCGCCGGAGACCTCGCGGCG
>JACRIP010000299.1 GCA_016220045.1 Planctomycetota bacterium | reverse complement strand
TCCGCGCAGGAGCGCAGGCCGAATCGAGCGTAGTTCCACCTGCAGCGGCGGACGTAATCGCCCCGGCAGGGGCGGTGGACATCGCGGAACCCGCGGTCTTGTAGGGGCGGGCCTTGTGCCCGCCCCATGGCGGCATAGCTGACAACCGTTGCCCGGCTGGCCACGATGGGGCGGCCACAAGGGCCGCCCCTACAAAACGACCCTCGGTAGGTGCCACGCGGAGGGGCGACGCGACCCCCATTCGACCGCCTCTTCAGGCGGAACGCTCGCGCGCGGCCGGCGGCGGGTCCTCGCGTCTCGGCGCGTGCGCCCGGCGCCCACTCCGGAGGGACAGGGCCCGCTCCCGGCCCCGCCGCGCTTCGCCGCAGCCGCAGCCGCAGGGACCTCTGACATACGAGGAGATCGCCGGATGCTCCACACCACCCACCCGTCCTCCCCCTCCCCGGCTGGCGTCCCCATCGTCGCGCGCCCGCGGCGCACCGCCGCCACTCTCCTTCCGACCCTGGTTCTTGCGCTGGCGGCCCTGGTGGCGCTCGCCGCGCTCCCCGCGCCGGCGGCGGCGCAGGCGTTGCCCCTCGACGTCGCGGTCGAGTTCGACCGGGCGACCGGGCGGGCCGCCCGGCTCGTGGTCGAGGGCGCTGCGCCCTTCGACGGCTGGCTCGGGCGTTCGCTGTACCCGAAGGACCCGGCGGCGGCGGCTTCCGGGGCCGATCACCGCCTGACCGCGGTCGGCCGCGGCGCGATCCGCTCGACCTGGCCGATCCCGGAGAGCTGCGCCGAGGGGAGTTTCGAGGTCGCGCTCTGGACGAAGCGGGTGGACAAGTCCAAGTGCACGGTGAAGGGCTGCGCCGCCTGCGCCGCGCGCGGGTATCACCTGGAGGGGCTGGTCGCCTATCGCAGCGGCCGGCTGGGCTCCGCCGCCGCTCCGGCGCCGCGCTTCGCGTGCGAGGCGGTGCGCGAGACCGGCGGGGACCGGTTTGTCGTTTCGGGCGAAGCACCGAGCGCGGGCGCGTGGCTGGGGCGATCGCTCTATCCGAAGAACGTGAAGGATCTGGCGAAGGAGGGCAAACACGAGACTGTGGCGCGGCCGGGCGGCAAGCTCGACCAGTCGGTCGCGCTCGGAGCGGAGTGGGCGGGGGGGACGTACGAGGTGGCGCTATGGGGCCGGCGGGTGGAGGCGAAGAACTGTCCGGTTGCGAGCTGCGGCTATTGCGCCGCGCAGGGTTTTCACCTGGAGGAGCTGCTCGCCTACCAGACCGGCTCGCTGGATCCGGTCTACCTGGCGACGCTGGAGGTCAGTCTGCGCCGCTCTCCGCGGGGCGCTCCGGTGGCGATCGAGGTCAGCGGGCGCGTGCGCAACGGCGCCGGCTTCCTCGGCCGCTCGCTTTTCCGCCCCGGCACGCAGGACGGGCTTGCGGAAGGCGATCACGTCCTGGTCGAACTGCCGGGCGGGACGTTCCGTCAGTCCTGGCCGATCAACCCGGCGTTCACCGGAGGCGGGTACGAGGTCGCGCTCTGGTATGCCAAGGTGGACCGGGCGCGCTGCCGGATTGCGAACTGCAAGTACTGCGCGGCCCAGGGCCACCACCTGGAGGGGCTGGTGACCTACAAGTCCGGCCGGCTGACGATGGAGGGGCGGTAGGGGGCCTCCGGCCCAGGCCCGGCGGCGATCGGCATTCCAGGTTGCGGCGAGCCGGGTAGTTCTACTGTGCTGGTTCCCTCCGTCGGACCGCGCTGCCGGCGAGCGGTCCGCGAAAGGGGTTTGTAGTACCGGGCTTTAGCCCGGGTTAGTTCGCCGGGCTTTAGCCCGGCGTCCCACGAGTTGGCACCCGGCAGGGGGGGGCCGTCCGGGCAGGATTCGCAGCCCGTTGGCAGCCGGGCTAAAGCCCGGCCGAAGACCCGGGCTGAAGCCCGGTACTACATGCTTCCCCGTGGGCCGCTTCTCGGTCGACAGCGATCAGAATCCAGCACAGTAGAAGTAGTGGGCCATGATCAGGTCCTCAATCGGACCCGAATTGGAGTCGTCGCATGAAGCCAATCCAGGTATCCCACGACATCATTCCGCTCGCGCAATTCAAGACCCGCGCTTCGGAAGTGCTGCGCTCGCTGCGAGGCTCCGACCGGCCCGTGATCGTGACGGTCAACGGCAAGCCGGCGGGGGTATTGATGGCTCCGGAGGAGTTCGATCGCATGCAGGAACGGCAGCGATTTCTCGGTGCCGTCGAGGAGGGACTGGCGGATGTTCGTGCCGGGCGCGCCGTGACGGATGACCGGATGGGCCAGGAACTCCGCCGGCGGTTCGGAAAGCGCTCGTGAGACTATGCTGGAGCGCCCGGGCGCTGGTCGTTCCGCCTTCCGAGGCGGTCGGAAGAGGTCGATTGGGGCGTGGGCGCCTCGATCCGGAGATCGGACGAGGACCGCGGGACTCCGCCGCCGGTGAGCTTGCGGCGCAGGCGAGGACGCCTGCGCCACAAGGGTTCCGCGCACATCATGGTTCGATCGAGAGGTCTCCCGCAATTGTGGTGCAGGCCTTCCGGCCTGCACCGAAAGGCCGCTGATCGCTGCCTTTTGCGATAGCCTCTGAAGGCGAAACTACAAGCGAGCCGAGAGGCCGATCGACGCTGCCCGGGACGGCGAAGGGAGGGTGAACAGCAAGCCGCTCGCCAGCAGGGCGAGATGCGTACCCGGGAACCACTCCACGAACTCCCGGAGGACCGGCCCCAGGAGCCGCAAGCTCTGCGATGTCGAGTAGTCCGGATCGAAGTGGAAGCGCAGGGGCGAAGCCTCGTAGAGCAGCCAGAATCCGAACCATCCGGCGGCGGCGGCCGCCAGGACGCGCCGATGGGGATTCCGACCTGTCGTTTCCAGCCTGCGGCGAATGCGCCAGTCCCACAGCAGGCGCAGATCGAATGCGGCGAGCACGCCTGACGCGCAGGCCAGAACGAACTCCCAGGGCGGGTCTTCGGCATTCAGTCCCAGCCCGCCCGGCGGGCCGGACCAGACCAGATCGACGAACCCCGCGTGCGCCAGAGCCCAGGCGGCGATCGCCCATGCGCGCTCGATCAGCGCGAGCGCCGGTAGCGGACGACCGAGCCGCTGCGCCATCGAGCCGACCAGCACGAGTGCGGCCCAGAGGTGCGGCAAGAGCACACCGAAACTCAGCCAGAAATCGGCCCGGTACGACAGGGGTCGGAGCGCCGGGTCCTTCGGATCGAGCAGCTCCCAGGGAGTACCCGGCTGCCAGCAGCACATCTCCGGCCAGCGGTCCGGATAGATCGGTAGCAGGCTGGAGAGTACGAGCAGCGCCGCGGCCACCGGAACTCCCCAGGCCTTCACGACGGCCAGCGCCCCGGCGCGGCCGGTTTTACCGTCCTCGGACACGTACCTGCTCCCTGACCCATGCGTGCCGGCGTCCGGTCCACTTCGACCGAGCCACCGATTCCGGTATGCCACGCCGGGGCGGACACAGGGGTCCGCCCCTACGGCCGGTCGGCTGCGGAATCCCACCGTCCACCGGCCACCGTCCACCGGCCACCGGCCACCGCCCTACACCCGCAGGATCTCCGTGTGATCCCGTAGATCGGACCGCAGCAGCGTCCCCGGCCCCCAGGCCGCGATGTCCGGGTGCAGCGTCACCACGTGCAGCACCGCCGTCCCCGGCTCGCACGGCCGCGCCCGCACCATCGTCTCCTTGGTCAGGATCGGCGTGTTGGTGTTCGGCGGGCCCGCCGGCTCCGGCGCCTGCCAGGTCTGCGCCACGAAGGCCGCCAGCGCCGGCAGGCTGGGCTTTTCCGGCAGGTCCCACGTCAGCTCCACCTCCGCGTCCGCCGGCAGCGGCACCTCCACTTGCAACAGCAGCTTCGCGCTCCCGCGCGGCCCCGGCGTGATCCGCGTCACCATCCCGGCGACGCGCCCGTCGCCCGCCGCGCCCGCGACCTTGCCGCCCCCGCCCGCGCCCGCCATCCCCGCGACCACGCTCGCATCCAGCACGCGCAGTTTGCACGGCAGGGCGAAGAGCAGTTCCGCGATCTGCGGCAGCGCCGGGGTCGTCGCACCCGCCGGCGCGGCCGCCAGCATCACCTGCGGCGCCGTCCCCGCCGGTCCCGCACCCGCCGCCGGCGGCGGCACGATCCCCCGGATCGAGATCACCGGCACCGGCTTCTCCACGTTCTTCGCCGGACAGTCCGGCATCCGGATGCCGAACGCCCGCGTCACGACGTCGTCCCAGGTCGGCTGCCCCACGAACGTCTGCCCGCGTCCCGCCATCGCTTCGATGCGCGCCGACAGGTTCACCGTGTCCCCGATCACCGTGAACTCGATCTTGCGGTCCGAGCCGATGTTCCCGGCGCACACCACGCCCGTGTTCAGCCCGATCCCGTGCCCCAGCGGCACCGGCGGCAGCGCGATCTCCTTCTTGCCCGCCTCGTCGCGGTTGAAGGCGAAGAGCGCCACCTGCATCTCCACCGCCGCGGTCACCCCCTGCGCCGTGAACTCAGGTAAATCCCCGATTACGCCCCAGTGCGCCATGATGTTGTCCCCGGCGCACTTGTCGATCGACCCGCCGCGCCGGAAGATCAGGTTCTGCATCACCGTGAAGTACCGGTTGAGCAGCGTCACCACATCCGCCGCGCCCATCTTCGCCGCCAGCTTGGTGAACCCCACGATGTCGGAAAAGAAGATCGTCCCCTTCTTCTCCGAGCCGCCGAGCGAGACCGCCAGCTTGCCGGTCAGCACCTCGTCCACGAGCTGCGGCGACAGGAAGTGCGACAGGTTCTCGCGCTGCGCCGCCGAGGCCGCCGCTTCCTGCGCCAGCTCGGCGTTCGTGATCACCACCGCCACCTGCCCCGCCACGGCGTTCAGGAGCTCGAGGTCGTCTACGGTAAAGGCCTGGTCACGGCTCTTGGTCTCGATCTGGAGGAGGCCGAGGTCCTGGTCGCGGTTGAGCAGCGGCGCGCACATCAGGCTCTTGAGTTCGAACTTGGCCATCGACAGCCCGGCCGCGTCGCCCGAGCCCGCCGAGACCAGCACCGAGGAGCGGTCCTTGCGCACGCGCCCGACCACGGTGCGGGAGAGGCGGATCTCGCGGTCGCCGGCCGAACCCTGACTGCGCTGCTTCACCTTGGTGATCGCGCCGCGCCGCCGGTCGAGCGCGTCGCCGGTCTGCGCTTCGTTGGTGAGATGGGTCGGCATCGAGCCGTCCGGGCCGTAGAGCACGATGATGCCGCGGTCGGCCTGCGGGAAGACCTCGAACAGCTTGTCGAGCGCGGTGGAAAGGAGCGCGTGCGGATTCAGCGTGTGGCCCATCGCCTGGCCGATGTCGAGCAGCACCTTGAGCCGTTCGGTCACGCGCTTGAGCTTGCCGACGTCGAAGGTCGCCGCCTCCTCGGCCGACACCGCGCTCTGTCCGGCCTTGCGCGTCTGATCCACCGAGGTCGAGAAGCCCGCTCCGTCCTCCTCGAACTTGACCACCGAGCCCTTGAGGTCGAAGGAGCGGAGCTGGTTGAGCGTGATCTTGCCCGCTGTGCCCAGGCCCATCGGCGCCATTCCGCCCAGGAGTCCGCCGGCCGGCGCCGCACCCGCCGGCTCCGTCATCCGCAGCACCGCCGTGGTGGCCCCGATCTGGATCGTGTCGCCGTGTCGCAGCGCCACGCGGGCCTTCAGTTGCTGCCCGTTCAGGATGGTCCCGTTCGCCGACCCCAGGTCCTGCGCGTACCAGGTGCCCTCGGGCGAGGGCTCGATCTTGACGTGGCGCCGCGAGGAGAGCGGGTCGGTGAGCACGACTTCGCACTCGGGCAGCCGGCCCATGGTGAGCGGCTTTTCGCCCATCGGGTAGTGGGCGATGGCGCCGTCCGGGCCGGTCACGATCAGCTCCACGGTGGCGGGCATGCCTCGGGTCTCCTCTGCGGCCGGACGGCGGCCGGGACTGCGGCGGACGGTGCGGTTGTATCCCCCGGCGCGCGCCCGCGTCAAGCCAAAAGATCCGCGTTGCGCACCCCGCGAAGTGCAGATGCCATGGCGGGAGACCGCAGAGAGCCGGCGAGGCGTCGAAGCGCCACAAAGCGGGCCGAAGGACCACGAAGAACTACGGGAACACGAAGGGCCTCGAAGCGAGAAGCACGCAGGGCCACCAAGACGGGGGCCACGACGGGCCGCGACGGCGCGGAGGGCTGCTCAGGCCTCGATCCCCTCCCCGTCGCGCCCGTCGTGGCCCCCACTTCGTGGTCCTTCGTGTTCCCGTCTTCCTTCGTGGCCCTTCGTGCTTCTCGTTCTTGGCCCTTCGTGTTCCCGTCCCTCTTCGTGGCCCTTCTGCCCTCTTCGTGGCCCTCGCGGCCCGCCGCGCGGCGACGCCCCCGCCCACGACCCTGCACGACGATTGATCTCCGCACTCGCCCGCGGTAGAATCCTGCCGTTCCCGCCGGACCGCCCTCTCTTACGGCGAACGCCTGATCATGACCCGCCTCCTTGCCCCGGTGACCGCCCCGCCGCCCCGGCCCGCGCCCGGCCGGCGCCGCCTCCTGCCGCGACTCCTCGTCGCAGCCGCGCTGAGTCTCGCCGCCCCCCTCCTCCTCCCGCGGCCCCCCGCCGCCGGCGCCGACGCGGCGGACTCCGCCGCCGCGGAGGGCGCCCGCTCGCCATTCTACGACCTGCTCAATGAACAGCTTCTCCTCATCGCGACCATCGTCGGCTCGGTCGCCACCCTGCCCACGCTCATCGAGTTCTGGCTGGAACGCCGCAAACGCCGGGAACGCATCCAGCTCAGCCTCGAGGACGAGCCGGTCGCGGACCTGAAGCCGCGCATCGCCGGCCGCGAGCCCCTGCTCGCCGACATCGCGGACCTGCTCGACCGGGCGCGCGACCCCGACGCCTACTCCTCCCTCAACGTCGGCAATGAGGTCCTCATCGTCGGCACCGCCCTCTCCGGCAAAAAGTCCTTCGCCCAGGCGATGGCCCGCGAGGCCGCCCTCGACCGCCTGATCACCGTCCACAACCCGCGCAACCAGGACGCCCTCGCCCACGCCAAGAACCTGGTGAACGCCTCGCGCCGCCAGCGCGTCATGTTGCTCGTCCCCCGCATCGACACGGTCTTCGAGGAACAGAACGAGGACCTGCTCTCCGAACTCGACGCCCTGATCGAGAGCGCGAGCGAGCGCGACAACGTCCTGGTCGTCGGCACGGCCGTGGATTTCGAGCCCGACGGCGCCCTCGACAACCTGTTCGGCATCAAGCTGGTCCTCCCCGGCACGCCGCAGAGTGCCGCCCAGATCCGCGCCGTCTCCTCCGAAACCCGCCGCGTCCTCGTCGACGTCGCCCGTTTCTATCTCGCCGCGGCCGTCGCCGGCGGCTTCCGCCTCTCCGGCTTCAGCGAGGCCGAGTTCCATCAGACGGTGCTCGACGTCGCCGGCAACCCCGCCGAAATCGAGGACATCGTCGGCATCTGCTGCACCACCGCGATTCACCGCCGCAAGACCGGGCAAGCGCCGGATCTACAGTTCACACCCCAGACGCTGCACCGCGCGATCGGCCGCGTGGTCGTCAACCTGGTGGCGAAGGATCCGCAGGACGGCGGCGGGTCCGCGGGTGGAGGCCGCACATGAAGCCCCGTCCCTTTTTCAAGGTCCCGCTCAACCTCAGCCATGCCGCCACGGTCGCCGGGCGCATCGTCTACCACCTGGACCGCGTCTCCGGCTCGCGGCCGCCGGGCGATTCGGACCCGCGCGCGGACCTCGGCGCCCGCTGTACCGACCTCCGGAGGCTGCTCGAACCCTACGTCGGCGCCGAGCTGCTGCCGCCCGCCGAGGAAGCGCAGCGCGTCGCGAACGACGCCGTCGCGGTCGCGCGCGCGCTGGTGGACGGGATCGAGCGCCACGGCGTCGGCGACGACCGGTTGGGGCAGGCCGTGCGCAACCTCTTCGAGTGCCTCGGCTACGGCGCCGAGGGGGCCACGCAGTCGCTGCGCGCCGGGGAAAACCCCGACTCCCTGTTGCGGCCGATCTAGCCGCCGGTCTACGCCGACTCCCCGGGTTGGCGCAGGGGCGGACACGGGGTCCGCCCCTACCTCCGCGTGCAACCGCTCCGCTGCGCGCAGACCGGACACCGGCGCGGACGAAGGCTGGGGAGCGGGGACGCCCGCCGCACCGGTCCGCGGCCCCCCCCCCCCCCTCAGCCCTGATCCTTACCCACAACTGGGGTTGCTGGACACCGTCGGGGGCGACCTGTTTTCTCGATCGTACTCGTATCTCGTACTCGTACTCGTACTCGAACGCACAGGGAATTCGAGTACGAGTACGAGTACGAGTACGACGGTGGCCGCAGCCAGGAAATGCTGAAACACCCGCATCGTCGCCAGAGTCAGGGCTTCTAAGGCGCCGGTGTCCAGCGGAGAGATGTGGGCAAGGTACCGCCCTCAGCCGGCCTACCGCACGGCACCGCGCCGCGCCCGCTTCCCGCCCGCCGCCGGCCGCAGATCGGCCACGGTGATCGCCTGAGGGACCGCACGCGCCCCACGCGCGCCCCGCGCCCCCGCCCGCGTACCCGCCGTTACGGGAGCCACCGCCTTTGCGACCGCGGCCGGGGCCGCCGCCTCCCCCTCCGACGCCGCACCCGCCACCGGGTTCACCCGAGCCGCGCGCCCGCCCGCGCGCGGTGGCTCAGCTTGCACCGGGCCGGACAGCGCCGCGCCCCGCGCCCGGCGCGCCGGCTTCTCCGCCGTTCCCTGCTTCGCCCCTCGCGCCGCCGACTCCCCCGCCCCGCCCTCCGGCGCTACCTCGATCCCGAACACGTCCGCCACGCTCCCCGCGTCCAGCGTCCGCGTCCCCGCCCGCGCCGCCGCCTTCCCCACCACCGCGCGCGCCGCCGCCGCGCCCCCCAGCTCCGCATGGTCCACCCCGCGCAGTTTGAACAACAGCTCCGGCTGCAGGTCCAGCCGCGCTCCCACCCCGTACAGCACCGCCGCCACGTGCTTGCACATCCCCGCCCAGTCCGGACACGAGCACGCCAGCTTGATTTCCCGCGGCTGCGGGAACAGCCCCCGCTCCCGGTCCGTCACCACCCCCATCACCTCCCCCGACAGCTTCCCCGACAACAGCTCCAGCAAAGACCCGATCCGCCCCGCGCACCGCTCCTTGATCTCCTGCCACCGCGCCTTCGCCAGCGGGCCGACCTCCACCTTCACGTCGTACAGCTCCGACCCGCTCACCTTCGCCGTCACCTTCCCCGGCTCCAGACTCAGGTGACATACTGAGCCGTTGCACACGTACCGCCGCCCGCGCGGCAGCCGGTTCGCATAGTCGCTGAACTTCTCCAGGTGCGCGCACCACGCCTGCCCCCAGAAGCTGGTCGCGATCTTCCGCCCCGCGATCCGCACCGGCTGCACGTCCAGGCCCTTCTTCCGCAGCTTCTCCATCGCCACGGCCGCGTTCGCCCGCCGCTCCGCCACCGACACGTACGGACGCCAGTCGTATCCCCAGGCCATGGCTCACTCCTCTCCGATCGTGGTTGCATCCAATCGCACCAGATCCAGCAATTCCCGGTCGTTCAGCTCCGTGATCAGCCGCGGCGCCCCGCCTTCCAGGACCTCCGCCGCCAGCGTTGACTTCTCCCGAATCAAGGCGTCGATCCGCGCTTCCACCGTGCCCGGACAGATGAACTTGTGCACCAGCACGTTGCGCTTCTGCCCGATCCGGTACGCGCGATCCGTCGCCTGGTTCTCCACCGCCGGATTCCACCAGCGGTCGAAGTGCACGACGTGCGTCGCCGCGGTCAGGTTCAGCCCCGTGCCGCCCGCCTTGAGCGAGAGCACGAAGAAGGGCGGACCCTCCTCCCGGGCGAATTCCTCCACCAGCCGCTGCCGCGCGCCCACCGCCACCTCGCCATGCAGCACGAGGCCGGGCCTCCCGAAAATCGTCCCCAGGAAGGCGGCGAGCGGCTCGGTGATTTCCCTGAACTGCGAGAAGACCAGCACCTTCTCCTGGCGCGCCGCGATCTCTTCGGCGAGCTCGCGCAGCCGCAGGAACTTGCCGCTCTCCTCGGGGGCGTACGCGCCGCTGCCGAGCCAGTGCGCCGGATGGTTGCAGATCTGCTTGAAGCGCTGCAGGAAGGCGAGGACCACGCCGCGCCGTTTCATGCCGTCGGCTTCCCCGAGCGCCTCCCGCAGGTCGCCGACCGATTCGGCGTACAACACCGCCTGCCGCTTGGAAAGGCGGCAGAAGGCGGGCACCTCGGTCTTGTCCGGCAGGTCGGCGATGATCGACTTGTCGGTCTTGAGCCGGCGCAGGATGTAGGGTCCGACCAGGCGGCGCAGCGGCGCGTAGGGCTCGCCCACGCCCTTCTCCATCCGCTTCAGGAATCCCCGAAACACCGTAGGCCCGCCCAGCAGCCCGGGCGCGAGGAAATCGAAGAGCGACCAGAGATCGCCCAGCCGATTCTCGACCGGCGTGCCGGTGAGGACGATCTTCGCCTGGGCGCGCAGCTTCTTCACCGCCCGCGTCTGCCGCGCGCTCGGGTTCTTGATCGCCTGCGCTTCGTCGAGGACGGCGAGTCCCCACGGCAGGCCCGCGAGCCATTCCTGGCGCAGCAGCATGGCATAGGTGGTGATCACGAGGTCGGCGCCGTGCACGTAGCCCGGCGGATCGGCGGCGGCGAACTTCAGCTCGTCCGGCGGCGTGCGCGACGGATGGACGAAGCGCACGACCAGCGACGGGGCGAAGCGCGCCAGTTCGGCCTGCCAGTTGCCCAGGAGCGAGGCGGGGACGACGAGCAACGCGGGCGCCGGCGCGGGGGCGGGGGCGGGGGCGACGCCGGCGGAGGGGGCGGCCGGCCGGCGCCGGACGGCGGGCCGCATGGCGGCGTCGCGGCGGCGGAGGAGGAGCAGGGCGATCACCTGAATCGTCTTGCCGAGGCCCATGTCGTCGGCGAGACAGGCGCCGAGGCCGAGTCCCGTCAGGAAGCGCAGCCAGCGCACGCCGACCTCCTGGTAGGGCCGCAGCGTCGCCTGCAGCTCCGGGCCGGGCAGGTCGGCGGCCAGCTCCGCGGGCCGCCGCAGCTCGCGCAGGCGCTCTTCGAGCCAGGTCCCGGCGCGCACTTCGGACCAAAGGGCGGTCTCGCCCTCCAGCAGGCCCGCCTGTTCCGCATCGATTGGGGCGCCGGCCAGGAGGCGCATGCCCGCGATGAAGGAGATGCCGTCGCCGCCCGCTTCCTTGGCCACCTGTTTCCAGCGGTCGAGGGCGGCGGACAGCCGCTCGCGGTCGACCTCGACCCAGCGGCCCTTCAGGAGGACCAGGCCGTCGGTGCCGGCGCGAATGCGCTCCCATTCCTCGGGCGTCAGCGTTTCGCCGTCCAGCGTGAGGCCGACGGAGAAGGCGAGCATCGCCTCGGCCCCGAACCGGGAAGCGGCGGTGTCGCCCAGGGAGACGGTGGCGCGCACGCGCGGCGCCCGCCGCGTCCACCAATCGGGGACCCGCGCCAGGAGTCCGCTTTCCTCGAGGACGGGTAGATCCCGGAGGAAGCGGTGGGCCTCCTGCGGCGTCCAGCGCAGCGGATGGAAGACCTCGCCGGAGTCGGCGAGCGCCGCCACCCACGGGCAGCGTTCGCCGGCGCGCTGCACCGGGGCGAGCAGCGCCGCCAACCCCTTGTGATTGCGCGCGCCCGCGTACTCCTCCAGGGCTTTCCCGAGGGGCTGGTACTGCACGCGGCGGCCGTCCAGCAGGCGCGGGGCGTAGGTCGCGAGAAAGGCGAAGGGAAAGGCGGGGTCGCGCGGGTTCTCGGCGAGATGGAAGCACACGCGGCCGACGCGGTGCCAGAGCGGGTTGCGCGCCGCGAGCCAGGCGGACAGCCCGCCCGGGTCGGCGGCGACCTCGGCGCGGGCGTGCGCGTCGAGCTCGCTCCACAGCCGCTCCAGGGTCTCGGCGCGCAAGTATTCGCCGCCGCGCATCGGCGGGGCCGCATGCGCCAGCTCGTCGAGCGCGCCCGGCGGCGGCGCGATCGGCCGGCGCAGGTCTTCGGCCGGCTCCGGCGTGCGGCAGAGCACGGTCAGGTACTGCTCGCAGAAGCGTCGCCACCAGGCGCAGGCGGGCGGCAGGGCCTGGTCCGGCGGCAGCGCGGCGAGCTGGAGCAGGCCCGGCGCGGCGCCCGGCGCGAAAGCCGCGGCGACCTCGGCGGCGCGCCGCTCCGACATAAGGTTGGCGGCGACGCCGGGCGCGTCGTCGAGTGGGGAATCCGCGCCGGCAGCGGACTCCGCGACCGGAAGGAACAGCAGGTGTCCAGCGGGGGAAAGGGCGAGGTCCGTCACCGACGATCTTTCGCGCTCGCGGTCGAGGGGGGGGGGGGGGGCCAAGGAGCGCGGCATTTTACGCCTCCCGCCGCGCAAGGAAAGGGCGATCCGCGCGGGCACCGGACCGAACCTCACCAACCCGCACGGCACGACTCCGAGCCGCACCGCCCGGGCGCTTTCTAATGTTCGGGATCGGCGGGTGTACTGCGCGCGCCGACCGGTCGCCCACGTTCCGGCGCCATCGCCGCAACACGCTCCCCCGCCATGTATTACGACGCCACCAGGGAGGTGCATCGCAAGCGGCATGCGTCATGCTTACACCCGCGCACGGGGTCCTCCCGCGCGCGCCGAAGAGCGCGCAGCGGGGTCACCCGGCCGCGTTGCGCCCCCGCTCCCGGCGCCGCGCCGATCTACCCGATCACTCCCCCCCTCTGAGGAAAACACGCGCATGCGCCCGCCTCGCGCCTACAGCTTTCGCCTGAACCTGCCGCACGCCCCCCGTCGCGCCGCGGGAGCGGCCGCGCTGCTCTTCGCCCTGCTGGCCTGCGCGCTCCCCTTCGCGCTGGCGCGCGCCGCCGTCGCCGCGCCGCCGGCGGACTACGCCGCGCTCGAGCCGGTACGCGCCGGCGCGCTCTACCTCCGCCTGGGGGCCTCCGGGACGAGGGTGCTCGCGCTCCAGCACGCCCTCGCCGCCGCCGGCGAATCCACGCCCGTCAACTCCGCCTTCGACACCGCGACCTGGCTCGCCGTGCGCCGCTTCCAGGGCGCCGCGGCGGTCGGCGTGGACGGCGTGGTCGGCCCGCGCACGATCGGCGCGCTGGATCGCGTTCTCGGGTAGTCGCCCGGTCCAAGCCCCGTGCCGCCGCCCGGCCCCCCCGCCCTTGGCATCCCGCCGCGCCCGGCGGGCGCCGAGTCCGGCAGCGCCTTCCTCGCGCGCACCAACGCCTTCAGCCGCCCGCGCCGCGAGGAGGCCATCCTGGCCGCGCTCGCCGACGGCAACCTGCCCCCCTTCCTGCGCACCTGGCGCGAAGTCACGGTCAGCGGCAGCGGCGGCGACGGCCGCACGCACGAGGTCACCTTTCGCGCCCTCCCCGACGTGCTGGCGATCGGCAGCGACGCCGACTTCGTGCGCATCCCGATGAATCCGCTTACGGCGCAGCGGCTCGCCGACCGCTTCGGCGCCTCCCTGCCGACGCGCAAGATGGTCGATGCGATCTGGCGGCAGGCCGGGGTGCGCCTCGCCCCGCGGCCCCTCCCGGCCTCCGCCGCGATGATGTCCAACGACTACACGCGCACCCACCAGCGCAAGATCGAGGAACAGCGCGCGGGCCGCCCGCTCGGCGCGCTCACCGCCGGGCACAAAAAAGACGTCGTCCTCTCCAACCTCCTGCTCACGCGCCCCGGCCGCGTGGCCATCTACGGCTGGCACCTGACCAACGGCTCCCCCATCCAGCCGCTCAGCACGGTCCACGAAAACACCTACGCCGACTACAGCCACGGGATTCGCCTGATCGACCGCACGGTCCGCGTGGACGGCGTCTTCCGCGACCTGCTCGACGTGCTGCGCGACCCCGCCCTCGCCCGCCTTCTCAGCGACGAGGGCGTCATGCCCTCCCCGCGCATCCCCGGCGTGCCGGTTCCGTAGCCGGCCCGCCGCCGGCGGGTTTGGCGGTTTGGCGGTTTGGCGGTTTGGAAGTTGAGGGCGGGTGCGACGAATCGCGGCCGGTTTCCGCCCGGAAAGCAGTTGACTTCCCGCGCCCGGGCCGCGACAATTCCGCTCGCCAAGTGGACCCAACATACCCTGCCGCTCCCCAACGGACATCGAGCGCTCGGCAGGCCCTCCAAACTTCCCAACCTCCCAACCTCCAAACTTTTTCGCGAGGGCCCATGACCGCCGCCCCCTCCACACCGACTCCAGCGGCCCCGGCGATTCCCACCGACACCACGGAACCGATCAACGCCCGCCTCCTCGCAGTCTCGGAGGACCGTATCGCGGGCTTCCACCGCGCGCCCTTTGCCGAGATTGCGCGCCTGTCCGAGCTGGACGAGGTCGTGGTCTGCGAGCGCATCCGGGCGCTCTTGCGCGCGGGCACGATCCGCCGCGTGCGCCAGACGCTGCTCGCGAACAACCTCGCCGAGGGCGCCCTGGTCGCCTGGCAGCTCCCGCCCGAGCGGCTCGACGCCGCCTTCGACGCGCTCTTCAAGGACGATCCCTTCTCCGGCCACGTCGTGGTCCGCTCGACCGATACGGTAACCGCCGGATCGAACTACCGCCTCTGGACTACGCTCAAGGTGCCGCAGGGCTATTCGATGGAGCGTCATGCGCAGTTCTGGGCGCGGCGCCTCGGCGCCGAGCACTTCCGCCTGATGTCGGCGAAATGCCTGTTCGCGCTCGGGGTGGGCCACGTGCGGCGGCGCGGGCTGGAGCCGGGGGCGCGCGCGGATGCTCCCGCCGACGTCATGCACATCGCCAAGATCGAGATCACCGAGCTCGAATGGCAGGTGCTCACGGCGCTCAAGCGCGAGCTCACGCCCGAGGAGGTCGGTCCGGGTCTCTGGGAGGCGCGCGCGGCCGCGGCCGGGGTGCCGGTCGAGACCTTCTTCACGGTCGCCGAGGACCTCAACCGGCGCAAGATCATCGGGCGCTTCTCCACCTTCCTGGAGCACGTCAAGCAGCTCACGGGCGGCGAGCGCGTCACGCGCTTCAACGGCCTCTTTCACTGGGCGGTCCCGCCCGGCCGCGAGATCGACGCGGGCCGCGAGGTTGGCCGCCATCACGTCATCACGCATGCCTACTGGCGCGAAGGCGGCCCCGAGTTCAATCACGTCAACGTGATGGCCGTGGCCCACGGCATGGAGAAGGAGCCGTTGCTCGCGCACAAGGCGGCGATCGACGCGCACCTCGCCGAGGCCGGCATCCCGGTGGCCTACACGAACGTCTTCTGGGGCGGGCGCAGCGAGATCAAGCCCTCGGAGATTTCCCCGATCGCCTATCGGGAGTGGTGCGCCGCGGTCGGCTTGGATCCGGAGCGCATGCGGGGCGAGTGAGGGGCGAGCGAGGGGGGCCGGGAGAAAGGGGGGAGGCGAGAGGAATTGGAGCAGGCGAAAGAGACTACGGAACCACAGAGGCACAGAGACACAGAGAACGACGGGTTCGCGGCGGAGCGATGACTCTCTCCGGGAGGCGCGGCGGCGCCTCCCGGAGTGTCGCGTCCCAGCCTCCATGAGAGCCACGTGCCACGAGTTTGAGAACGCCATCGGGTGGAGTGCC
>JACRIP010000295.1 GCA_016220045.1 Planctomycetota bacterium | reverse complement strand
GTCCCAAGTGCGGGAAGCTGCGTCTCAACCGTCTCATAGGCACTGGCAGCGGTATCATTTTCAAGGGGACCGGATTTTACGAGACTGATTACAAGAAAAAAAGCGCCCCGAAAGCGGGCGCGGCGACGGTGGCGGCGGTGGTCGCGGTGGCGGTGTGGACCACGGGCGGCTGCGAGCGGCGCGCCGGCGAAGGCGGGCATGCTTCGGGCCTGGCCGGACCGGAGGCGACCGCGGTGCGCGCCGACGCCGTGATTCTGCTCGGCGAAATCGGCGGCGAGAGCGGCAGCGCGGTGGTGCGCTCGCTCGCGGACCTGGTGGAGCTCTTGCGCGAGCGCGCGGCGGACGGGGCCGACGCGCACGCGCGCGCCCACGCGGTCGTCGGGTCCTCCAAGCTCGACTTCCAGCGGCAAATGCTGGTCGCGGTCTTCCGCCGCTGCCCGGGGGCCGGCTACGCCGTGCGCATCACCTCGGTACAGCGGTTCCCCGATCGGCTGCGGGTCGGCTGGCAGCCGCTGGGCCGCGGCTCGCCCAAGCCCGGCGCGCCCGTTACCGTGTATCAGGCACTCGCCGTAGAACATTCGGACCTGCCGGTCGATTTCGCGGAGGACCGCCCACCGGCGATCGAGATCCCGGCGACCCCGGGAAAGTAATCGCGGAGAAGCACCCGATGCATCTGCTCGTACCGGTCGGCATCGAGATTGCCGACGGCAAATTCCTGCCGCTCTTCCCCAAGGACGCCACGATTCCGACCTCCTCCTCGTCGATTTTCGGCACGGCGATCGACGACCAGGGCTTCATGGACGTGCACGTGCTGCAGGGCGAGCGGCCGGACGCCAAGGACTGCGCGACGCTCGGCCGCTACCGCCTGGAGGACCTGCCCAAGGGCCCCAAGGGTCACGTCCAGTTCCAGATCACCTTCGGCATCTCCTCGACCGGCCTGCTCAACCTGCAGGCGATGGAGCTGATCACCGGCTACCCGATCCGCATCACCGGCCCCGCCGACCGCATCGTCTCCATCCACTGACACGGCCATCCGTCGTCCTCGTCCTCGTCCTCGTCCTCGTACTCGTACTCGAATCCCCTGTGCGTTCGAGTACGAGTACGAGTACGAGACACGAGTACGATCGAGAGGAGAGGTCGCCCCCCGACGGTGTCCAGCTACCCCGGTTGTGGGTAACGATGAGCCGCCCCCCCGCTCCCCGCCCCCCGCGCCGCACGCGCGCTATTTCGCGGGCTCCGGCGCGGGCGCAGGCGCCGCCGCGTCCGCCGGCGCGCCCTTCGGGCACGCGCACACCGCCCCTCCGGCGATCCCCTTACAATGCCCGCAGGCGCACGCACCCTTCTCCACGCCGCAGCGGCAGCCCCCGGTCCCGCAGTAGCAGCCCGAGCCCGGTTCCTTGGCGCAATGATTGCACCGGCAGGCGCCGCCGGTGAGCTTGGCGCACTTGCAGGGCGTGGCGGTCCGCTCGTAGGGTTTGCTCCCGAGCACCGGCACGGGCGCCGCGGCCGCCGCCGCCCCGCCGGCAACACCCGGTTCTTTTTTCGGGACCGGCTCGGCGCTCGGACCGGAACTGCAGCCGGCGGCAACCGCCAGCACGAGGGACGCGAGCAGGGCGCGGAGGACACCGCGGGGCCGAGCGCCCCGAACCGTCGAGCGCATCATGACACTCTCCCGAGAAAGGGGATCAGCGCGCCCCCGCCGAATCGGGGGGCGGGAGCAGACGAGGACGACCCCAGAGATCGAAGGCGAGCGCGCGGCCGCCGATCCGCACCGAGCGGTCGGCAAGGGCGCCGAGCAGGCCGAGCCCGACCGCGAGGGCTACGCCCGCCGCCGCCAGCGCCAGCGTCCGGCGCCGCTCGCGCGGGCGACGGGCCGGCCCACGGTCGAGCCAGGGCAGGAGCGCGAGCGCCAGGCCCGGCGCCAGGGCCAGGGGGATTTCCAGCGACCGGCCCGCGAGCGGCCCGACCTGCGCCGGCACGTACTTCAAGCCCTGGTACACCGGCAGGAAGAACCACTCCGGGCGGACCCCCGCGGGGGTGGACAGGGGATCGGCCGGCTCCCCGAGCTCCCAGGGGTGAAGCACCGCGAGCGTCACGAGCAGGCCGAACGCGAGCTGGGCGATCCCGAGCGCGCCGAGGCGGACGCGGCGGGCCTCGGCGTCCGCCGCGCCGGGCCGCGACGCCGAGGACGGCGCCGGCTCCGCGCCGGGCGTCGGGTTCTGCTCCAGGATTCGCCGGAGGGAGCGGAGCTGGACGAAATGGAGCAGCGCGAGCGGGCAGAGCAGGGCGGGGAGCAGGAAGGCGTGGAGGGCGAAGAACCGTCCGAGCGTCGGTTCGCCGACGAATTCGCCGCCGCGCACCAGACGCAGGAGCGGCGGGCCGAGGCCGGGGAGGGCGCCGATCATTTCGGTGGCGATGGTGGTCGCCCAGTAGGCGAGCTGGTTCCAGGGCAGGACGCAGCCGGTGAAACAGAAGAGGAGGGCGAGACCGAGGAGCGCGACGCCGGTCAACCAGACCAGCTCGAACGGGCGCTTGTGGCCGGCCCGCCAGAAGGCGCGGAGGAGGTGGAGGGCGAGCAGGAGGACGAGGAGGTGGGCGCCCCAGACGTGGAGGTTGCGGAGGACGGCGCCGCCGGGGGCGCGGGTGACGACGCGTTCCAGGCTCGCGTAGGCGCCGGCGGCGCTCGGCTGGTAGTAGAGGAGGAGGAGGAACCCGGCGAACACCTGAAGCGCGAACAGGAGCAGGAGGGCGCCGCCGAGGACGGGCGACCAGCCGAGGCCGGGCGGCGGCGGTTCGGCGTCGAGTCCCCGGGCGGCGGCGGCGCGCGCGGCGTCGAGGGGCGGAAGGCGCCGGGCCAGCCAGGCGCGCAGCGGGAGGAGCACGAGCGGATCAACCTCCGAGCAGGATGCGGCCGTTCTCCTCGCGCACCGGGAGGGCGGCGAGCGGGCCGTGGACCGGTCCGCCGAGGACCGCGCCGGCGGCATCGAAGCGGCCACCGTGGCAGGGGCAGAGGAACTCGCCGCGCGGGGCCTCCCAGCGCACCAGGCAACCGAGGTGGGTGCAGACCGCCGAGCGCGCGACCAGCCCCGCGGGGCCGCGCACCACGAGCACCGGGCGCCCGCCGAAGACGACCGCGCGGGCGCGGCCCGGCGGCAGTTCGTC
>JACRIP010000296.1 GCA_016220045.1 Planctomycetota bacterium | reverse complement strand
CGCCGAGGCCCGCGCGGCGGGCTACGTCGGGCCGAACATCCTCGGCACCCCGTACGGCTGCGAGATCTACGTCCACCGCGGCGCCGGCGCCTACATCTGCGGCGAGGAAACCGGGCTCCTGACCTCGCTCGAAGGCAACCGCGGCTACCCGAAGCTCAAGCCCCCCTTCCCGGCGGTCTCCGGTTTGTTCCGTAGCCCCACCGTGGTCAACAACGTCGAGACGCTGGCGAACCTCCCGCACATCCTGAATCGCGGCGCGGCCTGGTTCAAGACCATGGGCACCGAGAAGAGCCCGGGCCCGAAGCTCTTTTGCGTCTGCGGCCACGTGAAAAAGCCGGATACCTACGAGACCCCGCTCGGTATCCCGTTCCCGGAGTTGCTGAAGCTCGCCGGCGGCATGATGGACGACCGGCCGCTCAAGGCGGTGATTCCCGGCGGCTCGTCCGCGCCGGTCCTGACCGCCGAGGAGGCGATGAAGATCAACATGGACTTCGACTCCCTGGCGGCGGCGAAGTCGATGCTGGGCTCCGGCGGCGTGATCGTGATGAACGACCGGACCTGCATGGTGGACGCGCTCTACAACCTGCTGCGCTTCTACCATCATGAATCGTGCGGGCAGTGCACGCCCTGCCGCGAGGGCACGGGCTGGATCGAGAAGATCCTGCATCGCATGGAGCACGGGCAGGGTCGGACCGAGGATCTCTCGCTGCTCATGGACATCTGCGACAACATGGTCGGCAAGACGATCTGCGTGCTCGCCGACGCCGCCGCGCTGCCGACGCGGAGCTTCACGCAGAAGTTCCGGGCCGAGTTCGAGCAGCACGTGACGATGAAGAAGTGCCCGATGCACTGATTGCGGATTGCGGATTTCGAATCGCGGATTGTTCCGGAATCGGTAACCGACGTGGCCCAGGACGACTTTCAATCCGCAATCCGAAATCCGCAATGTGAGGAGCGCGCCTTGACCAAGTTCAAGGTGAACGGCAAAGAATACGACGCCCCCGCGGGCACGAACCTGCTTCAATTCTGCCTGGACCACCAGATATACATCCCGCACAACTGCTATCACCCGGCGCTGACGGTGGCGGGCAACTGCCGCATGTGCATGGTGAAGGGCAAGGGGCTCGACCTGCGGCCCGGCGTCATGACCTCCTGCACCCTCTCCGTGCGCGAGCCCGGGCCCAAGCAGGAAATGCTCGAAATCGAGACCGAGGCCCCCGA
The DNA here is from genome assembly GCA_016220045.1 of Planctomycetota bacterium. Classification (GTDB taxonomy): domain Bacteria; phylum Planctomycetota; class MHYJ01; order WSZJ01; family JACPWG01; genus JACRIP01. The sequence continues at coordinate 4,498 of JACRIP010000296.1, read as the reverse complement.
GGTCATCAAGGCGCGCGAAGGCGTGCTCGAGTTCCTCCTGATCAATCACCCGCTCGACTGCCCGGTCTGCGACCAGGCCGGCGAGTGCTACCTCCAGGACTACAGCTTCACGTACGGCAAGGACCGCAGCCGCTTCGTGGAGCCCAAGAACATCCGCCACACCAAGGACGTGGGCGACCACGTGAAGATCTGGGGCAATCGCTGCATCGTCTGCACGCGCTGCGTGCGCTTCTGCGAGGAGGTGGTCGGCACCGGCGAACTCGCGGTCGTGGAACGCGGCGACCGCAACGTCGTGGACAATTTCCCCGGCCTGCCGATGAGCAACCTCATGTCCTCCAACACCGTCGACATCTGCCCGGTGGGCGCGCTCCTGGACAAGGAGTTCCTCTACCAGGCGCGCGTGTGGTTCATGGAGACCGCCGAGAGCGTCTGCCCCTCCTGCTCGGTCGGGTGCAACACCAAGGTGGACACCTACCAGGGCGCGGTCAAGCGCTTCCGGCCGCGCGAGAACCAGGCGGTCAATCAATGGTGGATGTGCGACATCGGGCGCTACAACCACAAGTTCACCGCCGCTCCCGACCGGCTCGGCCTGCCCAAGCGGCGCGGCACGACCGCGGCGGGCGCGGTCGAGTGGACCCGCTGCAGCCTGGACGGCGCGCTCGGCGACGTGCGCACGGCGCTCGACCGGGTGGTGCATGCCGAAGGCGGCGCGGCGGTCGCCGGGCTGGCGTCCGCCTGGATGTCGAACGAGGAACTGTGGCTCTTCAAGGGGTTGATGGCGGACATGATCGGCGCGCGCGACCTGGGTCTGCTTACGGCCCCCGACGGCGTGCGCACGACCTTCAAGAAGGGCTTCGTGATCGAGTCCGACCGCAATCCGAACCGGCGCGGCGCCGCGGAGATCCTGGGGCGCGCGGCCGCCGAGCGCGGCCTGGCCACCGTGCTCGACGGCATCCACGCGGGCCGGATCAAGGCCGCCCTGGTGATCGGTGGAATCCCCGAGTGGGCGCCGCCGCCCGAGCTCGTCGCGGCGCTCCGGAAGCTCGCCTTCCTCGCCGTGGTCGACGTGGCCGATTCGCCGCTCGCCGCGCTCGCGCACCTGGTGATCCCGGGCGCGACCTGGGTCGAGAAGGACGGGACCTTCACGAACGCGCAGGGACGGGTGCAGCGCTTCACGCGCGCCCTCGCGCCGCCGGGCGTCGCCGCGGCGGAGACCGAGCTCCTGCAGCGGCTCGCCGCGGCCTCCGCCGCCGGCGCGCCCGACGCCACCGGCGCCAAGGTCCTCTCCGCCCAATCGGTCTTCGGCGATCTTGCCGCCCGCGTGGCGGCCTTTGCCGGTCTGAACTACCACGATATCGGCACGCAGGGGAAGCTGCTCGCCGGCGCCACCGGCGCCGCCGCGGCCGCTCCCGCCGGCGCTGCCGCTTCCGGAGGGTAGCCCCACCGTGTACGCGTTCCTGATCCCCTTGCTCAAAATCGTCGTCGTCATGGCCGGCCTGTTCGGCGCCGTCCCGGTCCTCGTCTACTTCGAACGCCGGATCGCCGCCTTCATCCAGGACCGCCTCGGCCCGAATCGCGTCGGGCCCATGGGCCTGTTCCAGCCCCTCGCCGACGCCATCAAGATGATCTTCAAGGAGGACATCGTCCCCGACCACGTCGACCGGGTCCTCTATGTCCTCGCGCCGGTCCTCGCCTTCGTGCCCCCGGCCCTCGCCTTCGCCGTCATCCCGTTCGGACACCCGATCCGCCTCCTCGGCGACCGCATCGACCTCGCAATCGCACCCGCCGGCATGGGCGTCCTCTTCCTCCTCGCGGTCGGCTCCACCAGCGTCTACGGCATCGCCTTCGGCGGCTGGGCCTCGAACAACAAGTTCTCCCTCCTCGGCGGCCTCCGTTCCTCCGCCCAGATGATCTCCTACGAGATTCCCCTGGTCCTCGCCCTCGTCGCCGTGCTCATGACCGCCGGCACCCTCGACCTCGGTCGCATCGTCGCCCAGCAGGCCGAATTCCACCTCGGCATCCTCCCGGCCTGGAACCTCTTCCACCAGCCCATCGCCTTCCTCATCTTCTTCATCGCCGCGTTCGCCGAGACCAACCGCCTGCCCTTCGACCTGCCCGAATGCGAGCCCGAACTCATCGGCGGGTATCACACCGAATACTCGAGCATGAAGTTCGCCATGTTCATGATGGGCGAGTACGTGGCGATGATCTCGATGTCCGCGCTGCTCGTCACCTTCTTCCTCGGCGGCTGGTCCTTCCCGGGGATCGACCCGACGAGCACCGCGCTCCTCTCCGGCATCGCGTCGGTGGTCGCGTTCGCCGCCAAGGTCGCCGCCGTGCTCTTCGTCTTCATGTGGGTGCGCTGGACCCTGCCGCGCTTCCGCTACGACCAGCTCATGAACCTGGGCTGGAAGGTCCTGATCCCGCTCGCCCTCTTGAACATCATGGCCACCGGGGTGGTCGGAGTCGCCTAGGGCCGCCCGCTCCGACCTGATTCGCCGCTGCCGACCGGACTCCCTTGCCGGGAGAAACGACATGGACGCCGCCGCACCGCATGACGAGCCCGAATCCCCGCCTGCCGGCGAAAAACCATCGCTGTCCGAGGAGCTGTATCTCCCCGAGATCCTGAAGGGGCTGGCGACCACCTTCAAGCACCTGATCCGTCCGGAGAAGTTCACGGTCGAGTATCCGGAGAAGAAGAAGCCGATCCCGCAGAATTTCCGCGGCGAGCACGCGCTCAAGCGCGACGCGCAGGGCCGCGTCAAGTGCGTGGCCTGCTTCCTCTGCGCCACCGCCTGCCCCTCGGAGTGCATCCACATCACGGCCGGCCCTACCCCCCCGGAGTGGACCGACCGCGAGAAGTATCCGACGAAGTTCGAGATCGACATGCTGCGCTGCATCTACTGCGGCATGTGCGAAGAGGCCTGCCCGTGCGACGCGATCGAGTTGACCTCCAAATTCTATCAGGTGTCGGAGACGCGCGAGGAGAAGTACTTCGGCAAGGACACCCTCCTGCGTCAGCCGATGAAACGGGAATACCCCGACCAGGGATAGCGACAGGAATACGATGGACGATCTGATTTTCACCGCCGCGAGCATCGTGTGTTTCCTCTCGGCGCTCGCCGTGGTGACCCGGAAGAACCCGATCTACTCGGCCGTTTCGCTGATCCTTTTTTTCGGCGGCCTCGCGGTCATCTTTCTCCTGCTGCGCGCTCCGTTCGTGGCCGGCATGCAGTTGATCGTGTATGGCGGGGCGATCCTCGTGCTCTTCCTCTTCGTCATCATGCTGCTCAACCTGCGCGAGGAGGAGCTGGGCAAGGAGAAGGGCGGGCGGTTCAAGGCGTTCGCCGCGGTCGCGGCCGGAGCGCTGGCGCTGCTCGTGATCGTGCCCGTCATGGCCGCGGAGACCGCGCGCGACGGGTTCGGCCCGCTCGCCTCGCTGCCCGACGGCTTCGGCTCCGTGGACCACCTGGGGCTTGCGCTCTTCACCCAGTTCGCGCTGCCCTTCGAAGTGACCTCGGTGCTCCTGCTCGCGGCGATCGTCGGCTCGGTCATGCTCTCCAAGAAACACGTGTAAGGGGCGGGAACCGCCGGAACCCTCATGTTCACACTGACCAACTGCCTCGTGCTCTCGGCCCTGATCTTCGCGGTGGGCGCCTACGGCGTCATCGCCCGGCGCAACATCCTGATCATGCTGATGAGCGTCGAGCTGATGCTCAACGCGGTCAACCTCAGTTTCATCGCCTTCGCGCGCTACTATGGGTCCGCGCTTGCGCCCGCCAGCTCGGGCACCACCGGCCAGGTCTTCGTCCTCATGACGATGGTGGTGGCCGCGGCGGAAGTGGCGGTGGGTCTGGCGATCCTGATTGCGCTCTTCCGCGGGCGGCATTCGGTGGATCCGGGCGACCTGGATCTGCTCAAGGGTTGACCTGAGAGGACATGGCCGACACACCTCCGGATCTCCTGCTCGGACGGCTGGCACTGGAACGGGGCCTGGTCCGGCGCGAGCAGCTCGACCTGTGCCTGTCCGACCAGGAGGAGGCGGAACGGCTCAGCGTCACTCGCCTGCCGCTCGGCTCCCTGCTCGTCGCGCGCGGCTTCCTCTCCGTCACCGACCTGGCCGCGCTGCTCATGGAGCAGGCGGAGCGGGCCGACGCCGCGACGGCGCTGGAGGGCGTGCGCCGGCGCGACCAGCTCTTCGGCCGTATCGCCATCCTGCGCGGCCTGCTCTCCGAGTCGCAGCTCAACATGCTCTTGCGCATGCAGGCGCGCATGCAGGAGGACACCGGGCTGCCGGTGCGGCTGGGCGAGCTGCTCTTGCTCAAGGGCTACGCCCAGCCCGACGACGTGGCGCGGATTCTCGACGTGCAGGCGCGGGTCCACTGGGTGTGCGTCGCGTGCGGCGTGCGTGCGCCGGAGGAGAAGGACGACGCGGGTGCGCGACCCGAGCGCGCCATGCGCTGCCCGGCCTGCGGCGGCGAGCTGCGCCTGGACGCGG
>JACRIP010000023.1 GCA_016220045.1 Planctomycetota bacterium | reverse complement strand
GCGCCATCGCCGCCATGCCCTGCATCGCTTGCATGGCCTGCATCCCCTGCATGCCGGCCATCATCGGCGAGGGCAGCATGAGCGGCATCCCCTGGCCGGCGGGGTAGGCGCCCATCCGCCCCGGCGCGCTCGGCATCGGCGGTCCCACCGGCGTCACCGCCGTCGGACCGGTGGGGAAGACGGCGGAGAACGCAATGCCGCAGCCGCCGCAGAACTTCGCGTCCTCCAGCGACCGGTGTCCGCACTTGGAACAGCTCACCCAGCGCAGGCTCGCCATCGCCGAGTGCATGCGGTTCATCACCCGGTCCAGGTCGCCCATCAGGTCGGCCATCGTGTAATAGCGATGCTCGACCTTCTCCTCGATCGCGCGGAAGATGATCGACTGGAAGTTCTCGGGGATGGCGGACTCGCGGATGACGCGCGGCACCATGCCGGTGAGCATGTAGTAGAGGAGCATGCCGAAGGAGAAGATGTCGGCGCGCTGGTCGACGGTGCTCGAGCCGGTGAGGACCTCCGGCGCGAGGAAGGCCATCGCCTCGCGATTCTGCTCGCGCAGGAAGAAGTCGGATTTCTGGTAGATGTTGAACACGGCGAAGTCGGTGAGTCGGGAGAGTCCCTGACGGTCGACGAGGACGTTGCCGGGCTTGAGGCCGAGGTGGAAGACGCCGCGCCGGTGGGCGTAGAAGAGGCCGTGGGCGACGCCGCGCGCGATATCCAGGGTCTCGTTGACCGTGAGGTGGCTCTTCTGCTCCATCAGGCGGGTCAGGGACTTGCCGTCCACGTACTCGGTGACGATGAACGGGCCGAGCATGTCGCGCCCGATGTAGTAGGTGTGCGTGATGTGTGTGTGGTCGAACTGGGTGATGCGTTCGACCGAGCGGAGGTATTCCTGGAAGCCGGGCTCGAGGAGGGCGAGGTCGGAGCAGTGGAAGCGCTTGATGGCAAGGTCGCGACCGCCGCCGGGCAGGCGGACGCGGAAGACATGCGTGAGGCGACCGCGGCCGGCGAGGCCGGCGATTTCGTAGGGGTGTTTGCCGTCGAGGCCGGGGACGTTGGCGAGTCCGAGCTTGGGGGAGAGCGCGTCCATCACGTTCGAGATGGAGAGCGTCCAGAGGTCGGATTCGCTGGTGGTGAGTCCGCCGGGCGCGATGGCGGTGTAGGTGGGCGAGGCGGAGCCGTCGACACGGTCGCCGCACTGGGGGCAGAAGCGGGCGTCGTCGGCCACCTCTCGGGCGCAGCGGGGGCACATCATAGGGTGCAGGTCCTCCTACGCGCAAACCTGCGCGGTCAGCCCCTCTCGCCGCGCCCGCGCGCGCCTGTCTGTTTATCGGCGCGGGTCGGGAATTCCTGGTGTTTTTTGCCGCTCCTCCGCTTCACCTGAGTAGGGCACGCCGCGCGACGCGACGCGCGGCGGCGCCGCCAACCCCCGTTGTGCGGCGCGTGCGGTCGCATTGTCGCGTCGGTGGCGGGGTGAAAGCAAGAAGATTCGTACAAGACTCAAGCGGCGCCTCTAATCTTGCGGGGTCGGGAAGGCGGCGGCGGCGTAGCGACCGGGATTGGGTCTCGACTCCGGTTCCGATTTGGTGTAGAAGCACCCGGCGCGCCGACCGGACGGGCGCCGGTAGGCGACGGTCGATCCCCGGAGCCCCGATCCCGTGACCCCGCATCGCGGCAATAGGCGTCCCATGAACCCCGCTGATACTGCCCTCCGGCCGACCCAACGGCGACGCGTGCAACGGTTCGCGCATTGTGGCGGGCAACTCGCCGCGCGACTCGGCGCGCGACTCGGCGTGCGGCCGGCGGAAGCGGCGCGCGTTGCGCGCGTATTCGCCCTGTCGGCCGCGCTCGGGTTCCCCGCCCTGTTCGTGACCGCCGCGGCCGCCCCGCTCTTTCTCGATTCCTACGCCGCGGCCGAGCTGCCCTGGTTCTACATCGCCTCGGCCATCGCCATTCCCCTGCTCGGTCTCGTGGTCGAGCGCACCCGCTGGTCGATGGCGTTCTCGAGGTCTTCGAGGACGGTCTTCTCCCGGATGAGCTTCTTGGCGTCGACGCTCGAGTCCTTGAAGAGCGACGAGATGGCCTCGCGGTAGACCGAGTCGGCCTCCTTCTCGATCTTCCTGAGCTCGCGCGAACAGGCCACGATGTCGCCGTACCCGTGCTGTCGGAGCTTGGGCATGACCGCGTCGATGCGGACCGTGCAGTCGACCAGGATGCTGACGAGCTTCTTCATCGGCTCGGTCGGGGTGTCGACGCCGAGCATGGTGCACGCGCGGATGGCGCCGTTGGTCAGGTCGAGCACGGTGTCGAGCTCGGACGAGAGCTTCTGGAGGTCCTCGCGATCGATGGGGGTCACGAACGTCTTCGCGAGCGCCTCCTCCATCGCGTGGACGCTGGCGTCGCCGTCGTGCTCGCAGATCTGCACGGCCTTGCGCGCCTCGTCGGCGGCTTGCTCGCCTTGCGTGAACTTCGCGAGCGCCTCGGCGCCCAGATGCGCCGCCTTCGCCTGCTGCTCGAGGAAGTCGTAGAACTGATCCTCCTTCGGCAGAAGGAAGCGGATGATCGCCTGCAGGCCCATCAGCAACCTGCCTTTCGGCCGCGGCCGGC
>JACRIP010000302.1 GCA_016220045.1 Planctomycetota bacterium | reverse complement strand
GCTCCTCCCGCTCCTCCCTCACCTCCCTAACCTCCCTCACCTCCCTCACCACCCGCTCCACGCTCCGCGGCCTCCGCGGCTGCGCTCTCCGTCACCGGCACGCGCGCGTAGGCCTTCACCATCTCCGCATAGTGCCCGCCGGCCGCCAGCAACTCCGCGTGCCGCCCGCGCTCCACGATCTCACCGCCGACCAGGACCAGGATCAGGTCGGCCCGCCGGATCGTGGACAGACGATGCGCGATTACTACCGTCGTCCGGCCGCTCTCCGCGACCTCCAGCGCACGCTGCACCGCCCGCTCGCTCGTGGTATCGAGCGCGCTCGTCGCCTCGTCGAGCACCAGGATCGCCGGATCGGCCAGGAGCGCCCGTGCAATGCAGAGAAGCTGCCGTTCCCCGGCCGACACGCCGACGCCCCGCTCCTCCAGCCGCGTCGCCAGACCCTGCGGCAACTTCGCGAGCAGCCAGCCCGCCCCGATCCGCTCCAGGCAGGCGCGCACGTCCTCCGCGCTCGCGCCCGGATTCCCGTAGCGCAGGTTCTCCAGCACCGTGCCGCCGAACAGGAACGCATCCTGCGGCACCAGCGCGACCTGCCGCGCCAACGACTCCAGCGTGCTCCCCGCCAGGTCGTGCCCGTCGAGCAGCACCCGTCCCGCGCTCGGCTCATAGAACCGGCACAACAGGTTGACGATCGTCGTCTTGCCCGCGCCCGTGGGCCCGACGAGCGCTACGGTCTGTCCCGGATTCGCCGCAAACTCCACGTCATGCAGGGTCCACTTTGTCGCCGCCCCTTCCGCCGCGACGGCGCCGTCCGCGGCCGGACGGCCGTAGCGGAAGGAGACGTGGTCGAAGCGCACGCCGCCGCGCAGACGCGGCAGGGCCACCGCCCCCGCCCGGTCCACGACCTCGGCCGGCGTGTCGAGCAGCAGGAAGAGCCGCTCCGCCGCCGCCGCCCCGAAAAGCGCGCTGTTGTACAGGTCGCCGAGCCACTCCAGCGGCCCGAAGAAGCTGGTGAGGAGCAGGACGAAGGCCGAGAGCTCGCCGAGGCCCATCTCGCCCGCGAGGCAGCGCCAGCCGCCGACGGCCAGGACCAGCACGGTCGCGAAGCCGTGGGTGACTCCGATCGTCGGATGGTACGCGCTCCAAACGTAGGAAGCGCGCTGCACCGCGGTCTGGTGCTCACGCACGAAGCCGCCGAAGCGCTCCAGGTTCTGCTCCTCCTGGCCGAAGGCCTGGATGACGCGCACCCCGCTCACCGATTCCGCGAGGTGGGCCGTCACCCGGGCCAGGGCTTCGCGCACGCGCCGGTACGCTTCCATCCCCTTGCGGCGGAAGATGTGGGTCGCCACAAAGAGCGGGAGCAGGGTGGCCGAGACCGTCAGGCAGAGGACGGCGTCGTACCACAGCATGAGGGCGAGGGAGAAGGTCCAGCGCAGGGCGCAGCTCACCACCGTGAGCGGGCCCCAGACCAGCGGCCGTTCGAGCGAATCGACGTCGCGGTCCACGCGCGCGATGATCCGCCCCTGCCGGGTCAGGTCGAAGAAGCGCATCGACAGGCCGTGGACGTGGCGGAACACCGCGCGGCGGATGTCGGTGAGCATGCGGTGGCCGACCCACCAGACGATCCCCAGCTCGATGGTGTCGAGGAGGATGCGCACCACGCCGCTCGCCACCAGGAGGCCGATCACGAGCAGGAGTCCATCCACGTCCGCGTGGACGATCTTGTCGTCGATCGCCACCTTGACCAGGTGCGGCTCCGCGATCACGCAGGCCACCCAGAGCGCCTCCATGAGCATGGTGGCGATCAGGGGAACCCGGTAGGGCCGGGCGTAGGCCAGCATGCGGCCGAGCGTCCGCCCGGTCAGCTTGCGCTGGGCCAGTTCTTCTTCCAGATCCAGATCCGTAGACACCAGACACTCTCCCGATGCTAGCGGCCGGCCGAGCGCAGCGCCTCGGCCTCCGGTGTTTCCTCGATCCATTGTCCGGCAAACAGTTCGGCGTAGAGCGGGCAGCGCGCCAGGAGGTCCCGGTGCGTCCCCTCGTCCACCTTGCGGCCGCCTTCCATCACGACCACCCGGTCGGCAATGAGCACGCTGGTCAGGCGCTGCGCGATGATGAGCGTGGTCCGGCCGCGCGCCACGGCGGCGAGCGCGACCTGCAGCGCGCGCTCGGTGCGCGCGTCCACGCTCGAGGTGGCGTCGTCCAGGATCAGTACCCGCGGGTCCGCCAGGATCGCCCGCGCGATCGCGATGCGCTGCTTCTGCCCGCCGCTCAGGTTGATGCCGCGCTCCCCCACCACGGTCGCGTAGCCGTCCGGCAGGTCGCGCACGAATTCGTCCACCTGCGCTCGCCGCGCCGCGCGCTCGATCTCCGCCGCCGTCGCGCCCGGGCGCCCGAAGGCGATGTTCTCGGCGATCGTGGCGGAGAAGAGGAAGGTCTCCTGGAAGACCAGCCCGATGCGCCGGCGCAGGTCCTCCGGCCGGTAGCGGCGCACGTCCACGCCGTCGAGTTCGACCGCGCCGGCCAGGACGTCGTAGAAGCGCGGCACGAGGGCCATCACGGTGCTCTTGCCCGACCCGGTCGGCCCGACCACGGCCACGGTTTCGCCGGGCGCGACCGCGAGCGAGACGCCGCGCAGCGCGGGCAGGTCTTCACCGTACTCGAAGCACACGTCGCGGAGCGCGAGCGCGCCCGCGGTCTCGGCCGGCGCGCACGGCTCCGCCGCCGCCGGCAGCCGCTCGTCGGCGTCCAGCAGCTCGAAAATGCGTCCGGCGCTCGCCAGCGCGTTCTCCACGCCCTGCACCACGCGCGACACGATGCGCAGCCGGTGGGTCATCTCGATCAGGTAGAAGACGACCGCGGCGAGCGACCCGAGCGAGAGCGTCCCCCGGATTACGCGCGCGCCGCCCCAGGCGAGCGCGAGCGGCAGGGATACCCACACGCACAGGAAGGCCGCCGGCGCGCGATTGGTCCAGAAGAGCTCCGCCTTCACGCACAGGTCGCGGTAGACGCCGACGCGCGCGTCGAACCGTTCGATCTCGCGCCCGCCGGCGCCGAAGGCCTTGACCACGCGCACCCCGGCCACGCTCTCCTGGACTACGGAGGTTACGGTATCATACTGGTCGCCCGCGACCTCCCACAGGGCGCGCAGCCGCGAGGCATAGCGGAAGGTCAGGTAGACGAAGGCCAGGGCGAGCACGCCCGCGATCATGCCGAGCTTCGCGTCGTAGAGGCAGATCATCGCCGCGGCGCCGCCGAGATGGAGCACCAGCTCGGCCACCGAGAACAGGAAGTCGGAGTAGAAGGGCGCGACCCGTTCGACGTCGCGCGTCGCCTTGGCGATCACCTCGCCTGCGCTCGACCGGTCGTGGTAGCGGAACCCGAGCTTCTGGACGGCGGCAACCAGGTCGATGCGCAGTTCCGCCAGCGTTCCGGCCTCGATGCGCGTACGGAGAATCCCGGAGAGGGAGCGGATGCCGTTCTCGACGACGACGAGGCCGAGATAGGCGGCGAGGAGCGCCCAGGGCAGGGCGGCGAGGCCGAAGTCCGGTCCGGCGCCGCCCCCGACGCCCGCGCCCGCCGTGCGGGCCCCCGCCTGGATGGCATCGAGCGCGAGTCCGGCCAGGCGGGGCAGCGCGAGGGCGATCCCGATCCCGGCCAGGACGAGCGCGTACGCCGCGACCACGAGCGCGCGGCGCGGACGCAGGCGCAGTGCCAGCCGGCGCAGGCTGCCGAGCGTGCCGTAGGACTTTGCCGTGGGAGCGGACGACGTAGACACGGAGACCCTCCGGGGATTCCTCAGGTCATCACAGGGGATGCGTCCGGCGTCGCCGGGACCGCGCCCGAGCCGCCGCCGGCGCGCGAGGCCGATACGGGTAGCCGGAAGGGCGGGGTGGCGGTGGGAGGACGCGGGAAGACGGAGCGAGAGCGGGGGCGCACGAACCGGCGTGCCGCCGGCCCGGGGTAGGCGGGGGCGCCCCTACCGTACGCGCAGGATCATTCCAGACTCTCGCATCCAGGTGGGAAGGTGAGACATGGCGGAATAAAACCGACGGCGCGGAATTTGGTTCACGGATTTTTCTCCGCGCATGCACCGCGCTTCATGCGCTCCGCTCAGCCGGCTACCGCTCGCCGGCCTCGATGCGCCGCAGTTCTTCCTGGATGCGCTGGAGTTCGGCCTGCTTCAGCTCCTCCGCGGACGGGCCCTTCGCGGCGGGGGCCGCCGCCGGCTCCGCGCCGCCGCTCGCTCCGGCCGCGGCCGCGTCCCCGCCCATCAGTGCGATCAACGCCTGCTCGCGGTCCTGCAGGATGCCGAGCTGCAGCCGGAGCGCCTCCTGGTTCATCTGGTTTTCCCGCAGCTCCGCGGCCAGCCGCCGGCGCGCGGCCTCCGCCTGCGGATCGCGCGGCGCCTTCTCCGCCTGTTTGCGGGCGACCTCGCCCTCCAGTGCCGCCAGCCGCGCACGCAGTTCCGCCACCTGGCTCTTGGTCGCCGTGGTCCCGCCGGTAGCGGCCCCGGTCCCGCCGGCACCCGTCGCCGCCCGCGGCCGGCAGCCGCCGCCCACCAGCGCCACGCCCATTCCCACGACCGCCACCAGCGCCATCCGCTTCGCGAGCGACATCGACACACTCCTCTTTTTTTCGCGAACTCCAGGGAGGGCCCGCCGGCCGCTCCCGCTCGTCCCATTTCAAGCATCGAACCGGCGTATTCTACCCGCAGAACTCCCGTTTCTGCAACGTTCCGGAAGCCCAACGCCCGGAGGCGACCCGGATCACAGGGCGCCCAGCTTCGCCAGGAAGACCTTCAGGTCGGCGTCCATGCCGACCAGATAGAGCTGGTCGCCCGGTCGGATCTTCTGGTCCACCTCGACCATCGGCCGCACCACCTCTACGGGCGGTTCCCCGTCGCGCGCCGGCGCCTCGTGCCGGCTGACCGCGACCAGGTTGAGGTGATGGCTCTGGCGGATGCGCAGCTCGGCGGGCGTCTTCTCATGGAAGCTCGCCGGCGCGGCGACCTGAACCATGCTGCATCCTTCCGCGAGATCGAAGAAGCGCTGGACCGAGGGCATGGCCAGCCGGCGCGACAGCGAGGTCGCCGCCTCCCGCTCCGGCCAGAAGACCGCATCCGCGCCGACATTCCGGAGAATCAGCTCGTGGAGGTCGCCGGCAGCCCGGGCGATCACCCGAGGTACGCCATGGCGCTTGAGCAGGACCGTGACCAGGAGGTCGGCTTCGAAATCGTCGCCGATGCCGACCACCGCGACGTCCACCTTGTGCACGCCCTGCGCCAGCAGCTCCTTCTCGTCCTTGGCGTCCAGGCAGACCGCGAGCGTCGCATGGTCCTTCACCTCCTCCACCATCTGGAGGTTCGAGTCGACCGCGATGACTTCGATGCGGCTCTCGTGGAGCTCGCGCACCAGCGCGCGCCCGAATTGGCCCAGTCCGATCACCGCGATTTTCATTTCGGCTCCCCGTGCATGAGTCCACGGACTACCCGACCAGGACCTCTTCCTCCGGGTACTCGTAGGCGCGGCCATGGGCAGGCCGCGCGACCAGGCCCAGGATCGCCAGCGGCCCGACGCGTCCGGCAAACATCGCCGCCGCGACCACCAGCTTCCCGGCGACGCTCAGCCCCGGGGTGATGCCGGTCGTCAGGCCGACGGTGCTGAGCGCGGAGACCGCCTCGAAGGCCAGCCGCTTGAGCCCGACCCCCGGCTCGGTCACCGCCAGGGCGAGGGTTACGGCGAACGCTCCGGCGAGGTAGGCCACGACGATGGCGACCGCGGTGTTCACCAGCCCGCGCGGCACGCGCCGCCGGCACAGGTCGACCGATTCGCGGCCGCGCAACATCGCCGACAGGGTCGCCAGCAGGACGACCACCGTCACCGTCTTCATTCCCCCTCCGGTAGATGCAGGAGATGCCCCAACGGCCATGAGGCCGATCAGCCACAGGATCCCGGCATCGGAGAGCGCCTCCATCGGCACGGTATTGAAGCCCGCGGTGCGCGCCGACAGCGCCTGGAAGAGCGCCGCCCAGGCCGCTTCGCCCCAGGACAGCCCGGCCAGCGAGGCCTGCCCCTCCAGCGCCAGATATCCGAGCGCGCCGCACCCGGCGAGCAGGAGGCTCGCGGTCAGCACCACCCGGGTGTGTACCGTAAGGCGCCGCCCCGGCCCGGGCGGCGACGCGGTCCGGCGGGCGAGGTGCCCCACCCGGGAGGCGGCGTCCCCGGCGCGCGCGACCAGTTCCTCGAGCACCGAGAAGCCCAGGCCTCCCGCCACGAGCAACACGACGACCGTGAAGACCACCTCCATCTGCCCGGCATGCGGCAGCAGGTTGGCGTCCGCGAGGCAGAAGCCCGCGTTGCAGAAGGCGGAGATCGCATGGAAGACGGCCCACCACGGCCGCTCCCCTTCCGGGATGCCGACCCACGCGCCGTAGAGCACGCCGGCGCCGGCCGCCTCGATCGCCAGCGTGATGCCGGTCATCCACAGCAGGGTGCGTCCGACGCGAACCGCCGAACGCTGGCTCAAGAGGTCGCGCAGCACGGCGACCTGGCTGAGCTTGAAGTCGCGCGTTACCAGCGCCGACTGCAGCATGGCGAAGGTCATGATGCCGAGGCCGCCGACCTGGATCAGCACGAGGATCGCCGTCTGGCCCAGGCGCGAGCAACCGCTGCCGATCGGGACGGTCGATAGTCCGGTGACGCAGGTCGCGCTCGTCGCGGTGAAGAACGCGTCCACGAGTGCGAGGGGACGCGCCGGGTCGCTCGCCGCGCGCGGCAGGCAGAGGGTGACGGTTCCGAGCCCGATCACCGACGCGAAGCTGACGACCAGCAGCACGACCGGGCGCAGGCGCAGGCCGCCCAGCCCGCCGTACAGCCGCACCAGGCGGATGACCAGGTGCGCGAGCAGGTAGTACGGGAGCACCGGTTCGAGCTCGCGCCACAACCCGGCCCAGATCGGCACGCCGGGCACGCGCGCCGGCTGCCCGAAGAGGGCGAGCCCGAGCGCGGTCAGGGCGCTCAGCGCCAGCCCGGGCGCCTCCCGCACGAGCACGCGCCGTCCGGGCACGCCGGCGAGCCGTTTCCAGGCCGGGTAGAGCAGAAAGGCGAGCGCCAGGACCGCCTCCGCCACCTCCAGGAGCAGATCCAGGCGCGGCGCGGCCACGAACCCATGCCGCGCCGCAAGCACGCCGAGCGCCGCGGCCGCGAATCCGGTCATCACCTGACGACCGGCGCGCACCCGCGCCTCCCGGAGGGCCGAACGTGCGGCCTCCGGGGTCGCCCCCGCGCTCCCGCCGACGCCCCCGCTTTCCGTGTCCACGTGCAGTCCACACCTCGCATGCGAAGGCCGGGATCATACCCGGGCGCGGGGCCGGTTGCAATCTTCGGGGGGGGAGGTGGGGGGCGAAGGACGGCGCGCGGCCAGAGCGAGGGCCACGAAGGCGGGCCAAGGGCCACGAAAAGACGACGGGAACACGAAGGGCCAGGAAGCGGGACGCACGAAGGGCCACGAAGTGGGGGCCGGGACGGGCCGCGCGGCGCGACGGGACGATGCGAATCAACCGATGGCTGCGCGGCCCGGCCCGGC
>JACRIP010000305.1 GCA_016220045.1 Planctomycetota bacterium | reverse complement strand
CCCCCGGGTGTGGTATGAGGCGGGGCTTTCGTGTAGTCCACAGAGGGGAGCGCCACCATGCCCGAGAACGCCCCGGCCTACGAAATCATCGGCCCGGTCCTGGTCATCCGCAAGGACCCGCGCTTCGATGACCCGGGTTTCAAGCAGGGCTGCGCCGACCTCGTCCTGCGCCCGGAAGCCGAACTCGTCATCGACTTGAGCGGGGTCAAGTTCATTTCCAGCCGCGAAATCTCCGTCCTCATGACCGCGGTGAAACGCTCCAAGGAAGCCGGCAAGAAGCTCAAGATCCGCTGCTCGGTCGCGGTCCACGGCATCTTCCGCATCCTTAAGCTGGATTCCTTCCTGACCCTCGAACGGGTCGAGAATCCCAGCTAACCGTTGACGGGACACGCGATGGAAGCTCCGGACCCCCGCCCGCCGGGCGCGCCCGCCGTCCCCGCAGCGGCGATCGTCACTCCCGCCGCCGCCCCCGCAACCGACGCCACCGTCCGCTCGCCGATCGAGCGCCTCCGCGACTTCACCCTGCGCATCGCACTCCCCGGCCGCGCACCCCTCCTCCACTTCTTCATCTACCTCACCGCCCTCCTCATCGCCCTCCAGTTCTCCACCCCCGACCTGGTCGATACCGACTCCTACTTCCACGCCCGCTTCGCCAACCTGCTCCCCTGGATGGGCCTCAATCGCGGCTTCGCCTGGACCCAGGACAGCCTGTGGCGCGACGCCTTCGTCGACAAGGACTTCCTCTTTCACGTCCTCCTCGCCCCCTTCTGCGCCAGCGAGAACGAAGGCAGCGTGGTCATCGGCGCGAAAATCGCCGCCGTCCTGTTCGCGCTCGCAATCTTCGGCGCCTTCTACCGCACCGCCCGGCAGATCGGCTTGACGCGGCCGGTGCTCTGGACCTTCGTCCTGCTCTCCGCCGGCAGCCACTTCCTCTTCCGTCTGCTCGAAGTCCGCGGCCACATGCTCTCGGTGCTGCTCGTGGTCCTGGCGGTGCCCGTCATCCTGGCGGAAAGCACGGTCGGGCTTTTCCTGTATGGCTTCATCTACGCCTGGAGCTACGCGGCGCCGCAGCTCCTGGTCGGGCTGGTCGCGGCGCACGGAGCCGCCCAATGGCTGCGCGGCGGGGCCTTCCCCGGCCGCGCGCTGCTCGCGGCGGCGGTCGGCGTCTTCCTGGGGCTCCTGTGCCACCCCTACACGCTGATTCCCCCCTATACCTTCGACGTGCTCACCTTCTGGTACGTCCAGAACGTGGTGGTCCTCGGCCAGGCCTGGGGCCTGGCGGAACCGCTCCCCCTGCGCGCGGGCAACGAACTGCAGGCGGTCTCCACCCGCTCGGTGCTCTCCACCTCGACCGGGGCGCTGGCGGCCTGGCTGGGCGGCGTCGCCGGCCTGACCCTCGGCCGGCGCAGCCCCTCCGGCCGCACCGCCTCCCTCTTCGCGATGAGCGCCGCGACCTTCGTCCTCTACCTGCTGTCCGCGAAGTTCGTCGAGTACTTCGCGCCGCTGGCGGTGCTCTTCGGCGCGTCGGCGATCGAGGACCAGATCGGCGACTGGCGGTTGCGCATGGCGGCGCGCACGCGCAACCTGCGGGCGCTGGCCCTCTTCGCGGGCGCCGCGCTCCTCTTGGCCGCGGCGCACGTGCGCACGGTGCGCGACGTCCGCTCGCGGGCGTCGGACCTCCCGCCGCCCGCGATGGCCTCCGCCGCCAACTGGATGCGCGAACACCTCCCCGCCGACGCCACCGTGATCAACCTCAACTGGAACGATTTCTCCACGCTCTTCTTCTTCGACACCAAACACCACTATATCTCAGGTTTAGACCCGAGCTTCCAGGCGGCGGTGGACGTGGGCGGGGCGCTCTACCTGGAAGACGTCCGGCTGGGGCGGAAGCCGCTGTCGCCCAAGGAGCTGGGGGCGCGGTTCCGGGCGGAGTACGCGGTGCTGAACCTCCAGGACTACGCGGTGCAGCGGGAGCTGGCGGACTTGATCGGGAAGGGGTACTACCCGGACGCGCGGATGGAGTACTGCGAGGACGGGCGCGCCGCGGTCTTCCGGATCGTGAAGTAGGGAGGGCGCGCGGTGGACGGCGACCCGGAGGGGAAGCGGCCGGAGGAGCAGCAGGCGCGGGCCGGGGCGGAGGCGGCGCCCGGACTCAGCCTGCACGCCGTCGGGGCTCTCCTCCTGGCCGTCTACATCCCGGCGTGCCTGGCGTGGCTGCAGTGGACCTGCCCGCACCTGCTCGACTGGGACAGCTACTTCCACGCCCGCTTCGCCAACTTCGTGCTGCCGAATTTCGGTTTCCTGAAGGAGTTTCCCTGGACCCAGGAGAGCCTCTGGCGGTCCGCCTACTCCGACAAGGAGACGCTGTACCACCTGGTGCTGGCGCCCTTCTGTCGGAGCGCCGGCGACGTGGGGCTGATCGCGGGTGCAAAGCTCGCGGCCCTCTGCCTCGGCAGCGCGGTCTTCCTGGCCTTCTACATGGCGGCGCGGGGGATCGGGCTGGCGCGGCCGGCGCTCTGGACCTTCGTCTTTTTTTCGGTGGGGCCGCTCTTCCTCTATCGCATGCTGGAAGTGCGGGCGCACGTGCTTTCGGTCCTGCTGACGATCGCCTCCGTTCCGCTCCTGGTGGGAGGGCGGACCCGGTGGCTGTTTGGGCTCGGGTTCGTGTACGCGTGGAGCTATGCGGCGCCGCATCTGGTGGTGTGCCTGGCGCTGGTGTATGCGGTATTCGCCTGGGTCGGCGGAGCGCCTTTCCGGTGGGGCGGGGCGCTGGCGGCGGCGGCGGGGGTGCTCGCCGGGCTGGCGATCCATCCGCATGCGCCCAACAGCTTTCGCATGTGGGAGGTGCAGAACGTCACGGTGCTGACGCGGGCGTGGGGGCTGGGAGCCGACGCCGGGTTGTGGCTGGGCGGGGAATTCGACGCGGCGAGCACCCGCGAGATCCTGGGGTACGCGGCGGGGCTGCCGGCGGCGTGGCTGGCCGCGGCGGGCGCGCTGGCGCTGGGGGGCCGCGTGGCGACGGCGCGCACGCACGGGTTGCTGGGGCTGGCGGCCGCGGGGACCGGGCTCCTGGCGCTGTCGGTGAAATTCGTCGAATACGCGGCGCCGCTGACCGTGCTGTTTGCGGCGAGCGCGCTGGAGGGGGCGCTCGGGGAGGGGTGGCGCGCGCGCGCGCGCGCGGCAGGCCGGCGCGGGGGGGTGACGCTGGCGGCGGGGATCGCGTGCCTGGCGGCGCTGCACGGCCTCTGCCTGGCGACTACCCACGCGATCGTGCGCCGCGACACGGGGCCGTACCAGATCGGCGCGGCGGCCTGGGTGCGGGAACATGTGCCGACGGGAACCGTGGTGATGAACCTGAACTGGGACGATTTCCCGATCCTGTTCTTCTACGATCCGCTGCACTTCTACCTGGTCGGGCTGGACCCGAGCTTCCACTGGGTCGTGGATGCGGAAGGCGCGCGCTGGCTGGAGGAGACCCGGCTGGGGCGGCGGCCGTTCGACGCGCGCGAGCTGGCGCGGCGCTTCAAGGGGGAGTACGGCATCCTCAGCAAGCTCGACGCGCAGGCGCGGCTGGCGGAGGAGATGCGGGCGGGGCGCGTGCCCGGCGCGGAGCTGGTGTACGAGGACTCGATGATGGCGGTATTCAGGGTGATCCCGTAGATGCGCAAGGCGGCGGAGACGGCGCCGGGGAGCGCGAGCGACGGCGAGCTGCTGGCGCGCTACCGGGCCGGGGCGGCGGAGGCGCTGGCGGAAATCTACCGGCGACATCGGGAAGCGGTCTTCGTGTACGTGCGGGCGCTGGTCACGTCGCCGGCGGCGGCGGAAGATCTGGTGCAGGACCTCTTCTGCGACCTGGCGGAGCGGCCGGAGGCGGCGGGACGGCCGGATTCGCTGCGGGCGTGGCTGCTGGTGGCGGGTCGCAACCGGGCGCTCAACTGGCGCTCGCGGCGGCGCGTGGAGGAGGCGGCGGTGGCGGCCGCCGAACGGGGCTGGTTCGCGGCGGCGGAGAGCGGAGCGGGCGGAAGCGAGGCGGGCGATCCGGCGGCGCTGGCGGCGGCGCGCGAGCTGGCGGAGCGGGCAGCGGCTGCGCTCCAGGAATTACCCGAGGCGCAGCGCGAGGCGGTCCTGCTGCGGATCTGGGGCGGACTCACGTTCAAGGAGGCGGGGGCGGTGGCGGGCGCGCCGCTCGATACGATGGTCAGCCGCTACGCGGCGGGCCTGGCGGGGCTGAAAGCGCGGCTGGGCGCCGTGGTCTCCCCCCTGGCGGCGCGGGCGGCGCGGGGCGATTGATAGGGTGAGCGCCGGATTCCGGAGCGGCGCGCGCGGCGCCCCCGGCCGGGGCGCGCCGGGCCCTTGACGCGCGCCGAAAAATCTGCGGGAAGAATGCGGAAGAAGCGGGCGGGGGGCGGGGCGCGCGGGGCGCAGGATGACGCAACTGCTTTTTGCGCAACAACTTGAAAACGTCCGAAAATCCACGATTAGTCTTGACTTCAGGAAGTCGATGGATATAATGCCCGGGACTCATTTGGGGCTTCGGTTGCGTGGCAACCGCTGGTTTCCGCTCGCGTCCGTGCGCGGGCGAGTCCCTCGGGGGTGTCGGCGGCTCGTCCTTCCGGAGAGCCTGGGTCTGCTGGATTTGGAGGTAGGGAAGCGAGATGAGCACCCTGTCAAAAGTGTTCGTCATCCTGATCCTGGTCGTGAGCCTGGTGTACCTGGGCGTCACGGCCACCTTGTTCGCGCATCGCACCCAGTGGAAACACGAGTTCAACAAGGAAGTCGCCGCCCACGCTCAGACCAAGAAGGACCTGGATGCGAAGGTCCTGGCGCAGGGATCCGAGATCGCTTCCCAGGACGAGAAGATCAAGAACCTCGACGGCGAGAAGCGTGACAAGGAAACCCAGCTTTCGGATCGCAGCAAGGAGCTCGAGAAGAAGAGCACGGACTTCGACACGCTGAAGGGCAACTACGCGACCCTGGCGGCCGACATCTCCAAGCTGAAGGACACGCTGACGGAGATGGAGAAGGCGAACCAGAGTCTGCAGGACAAGCTGAAGGAGCTGCAGGCGGCGAAGGACGCGGCGATCACGGACCGCGACACGACGCAGGCGAAGTTGCTGGAGACCGAGAACCGTCTGCAGGTGAGCGAGAAGAACCTCGCGGACCTCGAAGTGCAGTACATCACGCGCATGCGGGATCTGGAAGAGGTCAAGCTGCAGATCGCCAAGCTGCAGGAGATCGGCGTGCCGGTCGAGGTGATCACGACGGGCAGCCAGCGCCATGTCGAAGGCAAGGTCCTGGCGGTGAGCGAGAAGATGAACCTGCTCATCATCAGCGCCGGCAAGGACAAGGGCGTCGAGCAGGGCTACGAGTTCACCGTCTATCGCGGCGGCAAGTACATCGGCAAGGTGCGCATCCAGAAGGCCGACAAGGATTGGTCGAGCGCCTCGGCACTCTCGAGCTTCATGAAGGAAGGCGAGCGGGTCGAGGTCGGAGACAGCGTGTCCACCCGTCCGTAAGGACGAGCACACGGGATTCTGGAGCTGACCGAACCTGAGGAACGCCGGTATGAGCGGGTCGCGCGAGCGATGCCGCGCCGGATGACGGAGGGACCGATGGCCGACGATGAAATGATGGATGGCTACGAGGAAGAAGCGCCGTCGAACGACGTGTACAGCTTCCTCATGATCCTGACCCTGATCCTGATCGGGGCCGGCGTGTTCGTGGTCTTCAAGGAGACGAGCACGGGGTACGATCCGATTGCCGTGCCTGCTGCGAAGTCGGCGGCGAGCACGGGGCCGGCGGCGAGTCCGTCGGCGGGCGTGCCGGCGGCGAGCCCGGCCAAGTAGGCGGGCGCCCCTGATCCATCCGGCGGCCGCAGGGCTGCCGACCAACCACCGACCCACGGGTGCATTGCCGGGGCCGGGTCGGCCGCGGCCGGCCCGGCCCTGATTTCGTTGCCGGACGCGACAACTTCAGGCGGCGCCGACGCGGCGTCGCGCTCGACCCCGACCGCCGGATGCCCTTTAGCCGCCGTGGACCCGGAACCTGCGAGTGAGGCGGGAAAGTGAGTCGTCCCCCCATGGTCAATATCATCGACCGCATCCTCGGGTCCTTCTCCACCGACATGGGGATCGATCTGGGTACGTGCAACACCCTGGTGTGCGTGCGCGGCGACGGCATCGTCCTCTCCGAGCCTTCCGTCGTCGCCGTGCGCCGCGGCACCAACAAGGTCCTGCTCGACGGGCAGGCGGTCGGCAATACCGCCAAGGAAATGCTCGGCAAGACGCCCGGCAACATCGTCGCCATCCGGCCGCTCAAGGACGGCGTCATCGCCGACTTCGACATCACCGAGGCGATGATCAAGTATTTCATCCAGAAGGTGCACAAGCGCAAGCGCTGGGTGCGTCCGCGCGTCGCGATCTCTCACCCCTCGGGCATCACGGCGGTCGAGAAGCGCGCCGTGACGGTTTCGGCGGAACGGGCGGGCGCGCGCAAGGTCTACCTGGTGCCGGAACCGATCGCCGCCGGCATCGGCGTCGGCCTGCCGATCCAGGATCCCGTGGGCAGCATGATCGTCGACATCGGCGGCGGCACTACGGAAGTCGCCGTACTTTCCCTCGGTGGCGTCGTCGCCAGCAGTTCAATCCGGGTCGCCGGCGACGAGCTCGACGAGGCGGTCATGAAGCACCTCAAGGACACCTACAACCTGATGATCGGCGAGCAGACGGCCGAGCGGATCAAGATCCAGATCGGCTCCGCCTACGCGAGCGATCATGAGCAGAGCATGGAAGTCAAGGGGCGCGACCTGGTGACGGGCATGCCGCGCAAGGTGGTGGTGAACTCGGAGGAGATCCGCGAAGCGCTCAAGGAGCCGGTGCTGGCGATCGTGCGCTCGATCCGCGACACGCTGGAACGCACGCCGCCGGAGCTGTCGGCGGATCTGGTCGATCAGGGGTTGGTGCTCGCGGGCGGCGGCGCGCTGCTGCGCGGCATGGACAAGCTGAGTGCGAAGGAAATCGACATCCCGGTGCGCGTCGCCGAAGACCCGCTGACGGCGGTGGCGAAGGGCACGGGCGTGATCCTGGAGAACCTGGATCGGCTGAAGGACAGCCTCGAGTGCGGGGAAGACCTGCTGTAGGGATACGTGCATGCAGACGGTATGTATGGCCGACGCCGCGGCGACCGGCAGCGTGGGCGCCCTGGTCGGCGCATCGACCCTCGGCTCCGTGCGCGAGGTGGTCGAGGAAGCCGGGGGAGCGAGTCATCCGTGGTTCGTGCGGATCGGCGAACGGGCGGATGCGGTGGCGTTGCGGAGCTTCTCGGTGCACGTCGAGGACGCCGACACCGGCCGGGACCGTGCGCTCTCCGCGCGCATCGCGGAGCGGTACGGTATTGTCCTGAGCTGGTATGCGACCCGGACGGTGCGGCGGATGCTTGCCGCGGCGGTTCCGCCGGCGACGCTTCGGGTGACGGGCGCGACCCCGGGCGGCGGCGCGACGCGCACCGTCGACCTCACGCCGGCGGCACTCGACGTCGTGGACGGCGTTTGACGTCGTTTAGCGCCGTTTAACGTCGTTTGACGCCGTTCAACGACGTTTAAGGCGGCCGTCACCGCTGTCGTACTTCGTGAAGCGGAGTGCGGCTTCCCCCGATCGGCCCCCGCGCGGGTCGACCGGCTCCCGAGTCACGCTACTTCCTCCAGGGTCGTTAAACGTCGCTAAACGTCGATAAACGTCGTTGAACGCGCTCAACGTCGTGAACGTCGTTGAACGCCGTTAAACGCCGTCGTACGCCGTCACCGCGGCGATGAAGGCGTCGCATGGCCAACTCCCGCGCCGCCTACTCCCTCCTCTTCGTGGCCTTTGCCGCGCTCGTGCTGGTCCTGCCGGGACGCTGGACGGGCACGGCGCGCACCACCGCCTGCGGCCTGCTCGGCCCGATCTCCCATCTCGCCTCGACGCTGCTCCTCCTGGGCGACGCGGGCGCGGGGGCCGGCGGCGGGGGCGGGGCGGGGAACGGCGCGGGGGAGGGCCAGGCCGCCGCCGCCCTGCGCGCGGAGAACGCCGAGCTGCGCGCCGCCCTCCTCGCCGCCCAGGCGGAGAACCTCGATCTGCGCCGCAAGCTCTCGGCGCTCGTGCAGCTTTCCGAAGCCGGGTTTCCCGCGGTGCCGGTGATCCTCCCGGCCGCGCTCCTGCCCGCGCAAGACACGTCCAATTGGCACCGCACGCTGCTCCTGGATCGGGGAACGACCGGAGGGATCGAGATCGGTCAGCCGGTGGTGTGGGGGCGCAGCCTGATCGGCAAGGTCGTCGAGGCGGGACCGGGCAGCGCGCGCGTACGGCTGCTCACCGATCCCGCCTTCCGCATGAAGGCACTGCTGGTGCCGGACGGGCCGGCGGCGGGCGGCGGCGGGGGAGGGGCCGGCACGCCGGGCGGGGCCGCGGGGGCGAGCCCGGAGACGGTCAGCGGCCTTCTCGAAGGCGTCGGACCGGACGAGTGCGAGGTCGCGTGGGTGTTGCGCGACGTGGCGGTGCGGCCGGGCTGGATCGTGGTCACGATGGAGGAGGAGAGCGGGCTCTGGCCGAAGGGCCTGGTAGCCGGCCGGGTGCGCGAGGTCTCGAACGACTACGGTTCCTACCTGCGCATCAAGGTGCGCCCGGAGGCGGATCCATCGGCCCTTGACGGCGCCTTCGTCCTCAAGCTGCCGAGGCGCTGATGCGCGTACATCTCGTACCGGTGCTCTGCGTCGGCGCCGTCCTCGTCGTCCTCGAAGCCACGCTGCTCGGTCGCATTCGGGTGGCCGGCGTCACTCCCGACCTGGCGCTGCTCTTCGCCCTTTTCCTCGCGCTGCACGCGCCGGTCGACCAGAGCCTCGCGGCCACGTGGCTGCTGGGCCTGCTCCACGACGTGCCCAGCGCCGGTTCCTTCGGCGCCTCGGCCTTCCTTTTTCTCGTGTTGTGCGCCGTGGTCTCGCTGCTCAAGGAAGTGCTGTTTCGCGACCACGCGCTGGTCCAGGTCGCGCTCGTTCTCGCCGCGAGCTTCCTGTACAATGGTCTCTACGGTGGGCGGCTCGCCCAGAACTCCGACGTGCTCGGCCGGGCCGACGTGCTTCTCCTCTCCGCCAAGGTCGCGCTCTACTCGGCCGTCGTCGCCCCGGTCTGCTTCGCGGCGTTCCATCGTTTTCGCCACACGTTTTTCGATACGCGCGCGCACTAGTGTCCGGTCTACGCTCTACCTGACAGCGGGTCGTCTGGTGGGGCAGGCGTCAGCGCCTGCGCGCCCGCGGCATGCGAGCTCACGAACCGCTCGCCGCAGCCCCGAGCGCAGCCGCACCCGCATCTTCCCCCTCCCCCGCCGCAGCGGGGGAGGGCCGGGGAGAGGGTAGGTTCGCACCACCCTTGGCATCCGCGTCCCCCCACCTCCCCGCCGCGGCGCGCCCCCCCTGACCACCCGGGGAATGGGGATACTGGTCCGAAGCGCCGCGTTCAACGGGCGCTCTATGAACTGAATCTGGATATCGCCGGCGAAGTCGTCCTAAGTCATCCGTCGAACAACTGGATTAGCAACTGGTTTTTCGATGGATCTGCATGGAGGTTGATTGCTGCTCCAAGATTCGTCGCTCTGCCTGCGATCCCCGAGCCAGAAGGAACCGAGATTCTCCAGGCCTCGGAGTCTGGAATCATCGACGAGGGGCACTTGCGCCAGGACTTCGGAGTGCAACGCAATCCCGGCTACGAATGGAGGCCCTAGGCAATGG
>JACRIP010000293.1 GCA_016220045.1 Planctomycetota bacterium | reverse complement strand
TGCGTCTGGAGCGGTCCGGCGCGGGCTGGGCGGTCGTCCGGCGCGAACGGCGTCCGCTGCCGCCGCCGCAATCCGTGTGCTCGGCCGGAGTGGCGTCGGCGGTGGGGGCGGCGATCCGCGCGCCGCTCACCCCGCGCGGGTCGGCGGCCGGCGGGCGGCGGGCGGCGGTCGCGCCGCAACCTCCGGTAGGCACCGGATTCGGGCCCGCCCGCGCCTACGGTCGAGAGGGTCAGCCCGGCGAGCTGTGGGTCACGGCCGTGGCGGCCCCGCCGGGCGCCGACGCGCCGCTGACCTGGCAGGCGTGGGTCGATCTGGAACGGCGCGGTCCGCCATGAGTTCCGGCGTTCGCCGAACGGGTCGGAGGGCGGTCGGCGCGCGCGTCCGGCCGGGGCTTGCGGCAACCCGATGCGTTGGCCGTTGGCCGGCAGGAGACGGTCGAATAATGCGGCGACTACTGGCCCTTCGGTGCAGGCCGGAAGGCCTGCACCACAATTGCCGGAGACCTCTCGATCGATCCTAGGAATGGTCGGAGCCCTTGTGGCGCAGGCCTTCCGGCCTGCGCCGTGAGCTCACCGAGGCCGGAGTCTCGCGGGGCTTGCCCGATCCCCAGAACGAGGCGTTCCCGCCCCATCCGGGAATGGCGAACAACCGTTGCTGGACCGACCACGATGGGGCGGCGACCAGGGCCGGCCCTCCAAGGCGATGCTCACCAGGTGCCGCGCGGAGGGGCCGGCGCGATCCTCTTACAACCGCCTCTGATACGGGAGTCAACCGATGTTCCGTCCGCTCCGCCGGCTGCTAACCTGCGTGCTCTGGTCGCTGGCCGCGCTTTCCGGTTTCGCCGCCGACGATACCGTCGTAACGGTGCTCGATGTCGGCGACCTGGTGGGTCTGCCAGGCGAATGCCTGAGTGAAGGCCTGGCCGAACTCGCGGGCGAAGTGCCGGAGGCGCGGGAGCTGCGCGTCCAATGGCTGGCCGGGCGGGGCCCGGACCCGGGCGCGGGAGCGGGCGCCGGCGGCGGCCCGGTGACGGTTGCGGAACTGGTGGGGCTGCTGCGGCTGCGGGCGGGCGGTGCGTCCGGGCCGGCGCTGGAACCGGTGCGCAACGGCATCGGTCTGTGCGGGTCGCGCGGGGCGGAACGCGGCGCCGCGGCCACGCTGGATCTGCTGCGGCGCGCGGCGCTGCGGTTCCGGCGCCTGCGGGTGGCGTGGCTCTCGGTTTCGGCGGCGACCCTGCGACGTCTGGAGGAGGGCGGGGCGGCCGTGCCGGGCGTGTCGGCGGGGACTGCGGCGGCGGAAGCGGATACGGCGGGAGTCGCGGGGCCGCCGGTGGGAACGGCGATCTCCGCGGCCGCCGCCGACGCGCTGTTGGAGGGGGCGGGCGCGGGCGCCGGCGGCGCCTCGGGGCTGGTGCTCGGCGCGTGGAGCTTGTGCGGGCGGATCGGGCAAACGCTGGAGGTCAGTCGCGAAGCGGAAATCGCCTACGTCGGCGACCTGGCGCCGGCGCGCGCCGCCGGACAGGGGCAATGGCTGCCCCGGGCGGCCCGTCTGCGTCACGGGCTGACCGTGGAATTGCAGGCGCTCGGATCGGCCCGGGGAGGGGCGGGCGGCGGTGCGGCGGAGGCGTGGGCGATCACCTGGGACCTGCGCCGGTTGCAGCGGCTGGAGGAGATGGCGGCCGCGGGCGGGCGGCTGGAGCTCCCGGTCCTCGCGCGTCAGCGCCGGCGCGTGGTCGTCGGCCTGCCGGCCGGAGGCGCGCTGCTGGTACCCCTGCCCTACGAACCCGGATCTGCCGTCGGGCCGACGGCGCCGGCCGCCGGCCGCGACCGGGGCGAGCCGGAGCGCCGCTTTGTCCTGCTGCTGATGCCGCTGGGCCGGATCGAGCCGGCAGTGGCGCCGACGGGGCCCCCGGAGCCCGCTGCGGAGGTCGGTTCGCCCGCGGCCGGCGCGGGTGCCGGCGCGGCCCCGGGTCCCGACTCGGGCGCGGCCGCAGCCGAGAGCTTGGAGTTGTACGAGGTCGCCGACCTGCTGGCGCAGGTGGCAGACTACGGCGCTGCCCCGATGGGGGTCACGGGCGGGAGCGCGGCGCCCGGGTCGGCCTCGGTCGCGAAGGCGCCGCCGCCGGCTCCGGCGTCGGGGCCCGGGCCCGCGACGGTTGCGGACCTGATGGCGGCGTTCGAGCGGCTGACGCGCGGCCTGGCCGGCGGCGCTGCGGGTGGCGGGGGGCCGGCGGGTTCGCTCTTCGGCGAGTTGGCGCCGCAGGGAACGATCCTGATGGCTCGGGGGAGTGCCCGGGCGCACCGCCGGCTGCAGGACTTTCTGACGGGGGTGCGGCGGCAGCAGAACCTGCTGGTGAGGATTGAGGTGCGCGTGGCGCAGGTCGAGGGGGCGGCGGCGGAGCGGGTGCGGCAGGAGCTTGCGGGCGCCGCGGGCGCGGGGGAGGTGTTTGCGGATGCCGCGACGGCGCGCGCGCTGGTGGCCGGCGACCGGCCGGGTGTGCGGCTGGTATGTGCGCCGCGGCTCGCGACCTTTGCCGGGCAGCGGGCCAACCTGTTCGTGGGCGAGCAGACCGCGTATGTGGCGGAGTACGACACCGTGGCGGCCGGGGTCGCGGAAATCGTGGACCCGCGGGTGGGGACGACGACTACGGGAGTGACCCTGGCCGTGCGGGCGGTGCCGACGCCGGATCGGCGCCAGGTGGTGCTGGAGGTGGAGTGGCGGACGGCGCGGGCGGGGGAGACGCGGAAGCACGAGTTCGCGCTGGCGGTGGGTGGCGGCCGGGAGGAGCGGCTCACGCTGGATCTGCCGCAGAGCGAGCATGAAGGGCTGGTGGCGGGCCTGGTGGTGCCGGATGGGGGGGCCTACGTGCTCCGGCGAGAGCGGCAGTCGGCCCCGGGGCAGCCGGCGGGGCTGGAACTGGTGGTGGTCGAGGCGCGGCTGAGCACGCTGGACGCGGCGGAGGCGCCGGGACCCGGTGGAGCGCCGGCCGCCCCGGCACCGGAGGCTCAGGGGAAGGATGGGGGGGCCTCTGAGTCACCGAAGTGAGCGGGGCGGCCCGATGTTCTCAGGCCGCCCCGCGTCAGATGCGTGGCCGTAGTGTGTGGACCAGTACGGCGCCCGCGCCACCGCCCCCCTCCCCCCGCCCGTTGCGGCTACCGCCGCTCGTAGCGCGCGCGCAGCGCCTGCTCCACGCGCTCCTCGGTCTCCGCCAGATGCGCCCGCGTGTAGTCGTCCAGCCCCTCGCTCTTCGCCATCACCTTCGCGAGCCGATCCTGCAAATCCTGTAGATTGTACCAGGCCAGCGTGCGCGCATCCGCCGGATAGTCGCTCGCGCCCGTCGATCCCGTCGCCAGCCCGATCATGATCCGCAGGTGCTCCCGCTGCAACGCCCGCCGCAGGCTCGAAATCAGCGGCTTCCGCGCCGTGTACGGCCCCGCCGCCCCCGCACCCTTCGGCGACTCCAGCTCCGTCCACACCGCCCCCCGCAACGTCGCAAACAGCTCCGCCAGCGTCATCGCATCCTGGTCCGGCGAAACCTTCAGCTCCGCATCGTGAATCCGCTCCACCGTCCACGGATTCAAGAGCAGCCGCAGACCCGCCGACATGTAGCCCACCATTCGGGCATGCACCGGATAGTCCAGCCGGCTGTCGTACTCGTCCGAATCCCAGTGGCCCCAATGCCCCGGTCCCAGATAGTTGAGGAGATCGGTCGGGAACTTGAACGCCGTGTCCGAGAAAACCGCTTCCGTCAGATACTTCAGCGCCTCCCGCTGCCGCGCGACCGGCACCAGCGTCAGCGGCGGCCGCCCGCTCGGATCGGCACGATGGTCCCGGCTCACATACTGGCCGCCCACCTGGCGCGCCACGATCACCGCATTACGGTAATACTCCGAGAGCAAAGTGTCGAAGGCCTGCCGCGCCAGGAAATAGTCCTGCCCCTCCGGCACCAGGCGCGTCAGCACCTCCTTCATGACCTCGTCCACCAGCGCCGCGCGCGCGCGCGCAAACTCGATCGGATCGTCCGCGAGGTCCCAGCGCTGCGCGGTCGGGTCCGGGTCCATCAGGCTCGTGTCCTCGTCGGTCGCGTACGCCAGCTCCTTCTCGGCCGCGCGCGCCGCGATCGCCTTCAGCATCCCCTTCTCGTCCTGGTTGCCCGCCGGCACCCGATAGCCGTACTCGATCGCCCACAGGTCGTAGGCGCCGAGCGAGAGCATCTGGTAGCAACCCTGGGTCTGCCCCTTGGGCGCGTAGTTCACCGCGTTGTAGTCCATCACCGAGCCCGAGAGCTGCGTCGGCTTCTCGGCGCTGTTGATCTTGGAAAGCGCCACGGTCGAGGAGGCCTTGAAGTTGTGGCGCAGGCCCATCGTGTGCCCGACCTCGTGCATCACCAGCTCCTTGAGGAACTGGCCGATGAACTCCTCCGAGACCTTGCCGCCCGCGTCGCGCCGCACCCATTCGAGCGTGCGCGCGAACGCCGCCTGCTGCGCCAGGCCGTTCGCCATCGAGCAGGTGTCGCGCCCACGCCGCTCCAGGAACTCCCGGATCATCTGCTCGCGTCGGTCCTCGGTCGCGCGCGCGGCCGCTGCCTCGGGCGCCGCCGCGTCGCCCAGCCGCGCATCCAGCCGCGGCGCGCCGAACTCCTCGAAAATCGCCAGGTCGGGACGCACCCGCACCAGCGCGTCGAGCTTGGGGTCCGCCAGGAGCGCCAGCGCGTTCCGGCCGTAGCGCGTGTGCTCCGCGAGCATCAGCCGCGAGAAGGAATCGTCGATGATCACGTCCGCATCCAGGATCTCCCCGGTGGTCGGATTGACGCGCGAGGGACCCATCGCGAAGGCGTTCCCCGAGGTGATCCAGCGCACGAAGTTGTAGCGCACGTCCTCGGGATCGAGATTCTTGAACTCGTTGTCGTCGGTCTGCTGGCGCGTCACCACCGCGTCCACGAAGCCCACCTTCTCGAAGGCGCGATTCCACTCCTCGATCCCCTCGCGAATGTAGCGGCGGAAGCGCACCGGGACGGTCTTCTCGATGTAGAAGACGATCGGCTTCTTGGGCGGGGACATCTCGAGGTTGGCGTCGAGCTTCTCGAGGTTCCAGCGATGGATCAGGCGCTCGAAGAGCGTGCGGTCGTCGTGGCCGCGGCCGTAGTCCTTGATCGCGGTCATGAAGTAGTCGACCCGGTCGTCGGCGGCGCGCGTCTTGTAGGAGGTGCGGGGCAGCTCGGAGAGGCTGTAGTGCACGCGCAGGCGCACGCCGCGGCCGTCCGCGACTTCGCCGCTGGAGCCGCCACCCTTGCCGCTGAAGACCGCGTCCACGGCGATTTCGGTGTTGTGCGGGAAGCCCTTGACCACGGCCCAGCGGGAGATCTCGGAGTTCAGGGAGTAACCCGAGCCGCCGCCGAGCGCCTGGGCGAGGCCGGAGAGGTCGGCGAAGTCGTTCTTGAAGAGCGGCGTGGCGTCGAGGATCCAGCCGCCGTCGCCGTCGTGGGCTTCGATCTTGGCCGAGTAGATGACGGAGGAGGTGAAGGTGCGTTCGACGACGTCGTTCAGGGGATTGCCGTCGGCGGCTTTGTGGAGGAGGTTGGGGCGGACGAGCAGGAGCTTGTTCTCCAGGCGCTCCCACTTGAGGGCCCAGTCGTCGAGCTGGAAGCCGGCGAACTGCGGGCCGCCCGCGAGCGAGATCGCGATCAGGAAGAGCCGCTCCATGCGGTCCTTCGGAATGTGCAGGAACATCTGCTCTCCGCGCTTGAAGAGCGGGAAGTAGCCGTCGATGCGCTCGAAGCCCTTCAGGACTTCCGAGTAGTGCTTGATCGGCTCCAGGGGCTGGGGTTCGGCGGCGGCGCGCGGGGCGAGCAGGGCGGCGCCGGCCGCGGCCAGGAGCAGGGCGGCCGCGATGCGGGGCGTCGCGGCGCGCAACGAGGGGAAGCGCAACATTCAGTCTCTCCGTCAGCGGGGCATGCGGGGATGGGACTAGGGGTCAGGGGTCAGGGAGTAGGGGTCAGGGGCCAAGCGTCAGAGGGCAAGCGTAGTGTAGGGGCGACCCTTGTGGTCGCCCCGATGGGCCACATCCCGTGGCCTGCGGGGCGGGCATCCCCCTTCGCCTCCGGCTACGGGGGACAGGCCACGGCCCGCCCCTACAACCAGGTGCAACCCGCAGCAGCGGGTTTGACGACGGCTAGTCCGTCGCGGCGATCGTGCCGAGCTTGCGGCCGAGCCAGTAGGCGTGCAGGTAATCGGCGCCGTTGTTGTGGACGGCGTCGCCGGCGCCGCCGCCGCGCCAGCGGATCGGGGCGTCCTTCCACTCGTAGCCGCTCGGGGGACGCATGTAGTGGGCGTACGAGTAAAGCGCCTGCTGGCGGCCTTCGTTGGTCATCCAGTCGCCCTTCCAGGGCAGGCTGGGATAGGGGCTCATGCACCAGTCGGCGCGCAGGGAGTGATTCACCGGCCACTCGGCGCGCACCGCCGGCATCTCGCGCAACAGCCAGCGCGCGTCCTCGAACCAGGGCGCGTCGCTCGCCTTCACCGTGAAGCCGCCGAGGCCGGCGTAGGCCAGCGAGAAGAGCGCGGGACGGATGCGGCGCAGGCGCAGCCAGCCGTTGCGCCAGCCCATCTTGTGCAGACCGGCGTAAGGGTCGGAGGGCGACTTCCCGCCCAGCAGGTTGATCGTGATCTGATGCACCGTGTTCAGGTGATTGCCGCTCCAGTCGGCGATCGAGGGCTCGCCGAGCGCGCCGTTGCCCGCCAGCACCCAGGCGAGATTGACCGGCTTCTTCATGAGCGCGCGGTAGCGGTCGTGGTAGACGGCCTCGCCGGTCATGACGGCGGCCATGCGGTTCCACAGGGCCTCGTTCATCTTGCCGTCGCGCACCAGATCGGAATGGGCGCACATCGTGCGCACGCGCGCGCGGATCGCCTCGCGCTTGGGTGAGGCGGCGGGAAGGACTTCGTAGGCCCAGAGGTAGCCGTACATCAAGCCCTTGAGCATGTCGTTGTTGTGGCGCGGGAGCCAGTGGATGCCGGCGTAGGCGCCGGTGCCGGCCACCCAGTCGCCGGTCGGCGGGCCGTCGGCGGGCTTCACGGCTCGGGCGAAGACCCCAGGCACGCCGCGGATGTCGGCGAGCAGGAGCAGGCCATCGAGGCAGTGCTCGACGTTGGCCAGGGCCTCGGCGGCGCCGGTGACCTGGTAGCGGCAGGCCTGGCTCGCGAGATAGCAGGCGGTCCAGAGCGCGCCGTCGCCCAGGCCGTCGAGCGCGCCGGTCGCGGTCGTTTTCGTGGTCGCGAGAATGCCGAGCGCATTGACGAAGCCGGGCGCCTCGGCGTCGACCAGCGCGGCCTTGGCGGCAAGCGTGTGGCGGAAGGCGTCAGAGCGGACGCGGGCTTCGAGCAGGTTGATCGGGTCGATCACGGCACCGACCACGCGGATGGTATCGGGATGGGCGCGCAGGAAGGCGAAGTCGGTGTGGTCGATCACGTGAGAGTGGATGGCGGCGTTGAATTCGGGTTTGGCGGCGTGCGGGGCCACGGCGGGGAGGTGGTGGAAGCTGCTGTAGAGTGCGAAGAGCGCGGCCTTGACGCCGGAGGAGGGGGCGTCATTCATCGGGACGCGGGTGATATCCTGAGCGAAGTGCGGGGCGGGGGCGGGGGCGGCGGTGTAGGTCCAGGTTTCGGCGGCGGCGAGGCCGGGGCCGGTGAAGGTGCCGGCGAGGGGCGTGCCCGAGAAGGCGCCGGTGACGGTGACGGGCGCGGCGTCGGCGGGAGTGCGGGTGAGGCCGCCGGCGGCGGTGATCCAGCCCATCTTGCGCAGGGGGACGGTGACGATGAGGCCGGCGGGCGCGCTGCCGCCGGGGGCGGTCGCGGTGCCCTCCCAGGCGGTGGCAACGGAGAAGCCGGCGTCGGTGAAGGCGGTGTAGGTGATGGTGCGGACGAAGGTGTAGGCGGCGCCGGTCCAGCGCAATTCGGCGGTGCCGGAATAGGCGCCCTTGCCGGTTTCGCTACCGGACACGCTGTAGACCCCGGCCAGCTCCTGGGCGGCGGCCGGGCGGGCGGCGGCGAGCAGGAGGGCGGTGGCAAGGGCGAGCGCAGGGAGGGGAAGGACGATACCAGCGAGACCGAGCCAGGGCTTCCGCACCATCGAGGCAAACCTCCGCAACTGCGCAACCGGGAGATGGGCCGATGACCGAACGCGCCGCCGCCCGCCCGCCCGGGGGCGAGGGGCGAGGGGCGAGGGACCAGGGACCAGGGACCAGGGACCAGGGACCAGGGGGGGATGCGTTCTCGGCCGGAATCAAAAGGTGGCGCAGGATACCGGTGGCGGCTGGGCGTGTCAAGGGGGAAGCGGGGCCGGCGTGCACGACCGGTCCCGCTTACCGACCGCACCGGCCACGTGCACCGAGAGCATGGCCTCCGTCGTGCTCGTATCTCGTACTCGTACTCGTACTCGAATACCCTGGGCGTTCGAGTACGAGTACGAGTACGAGTACGAGGACGACGGCGTGCGAGAGCTTCATGGATTGTGGCGTAACCCCGGATGGACCCGGCCGAGCTGTCCCCCCTTTGGCGCGAGCCGCGATGGACTCCCACGCCCCCCCTGCGTAGAATGTCCCGCCACCGACCCGACGAGACCGACCGGAGGATTCCCTGCTCATGTTCCTCGACCCTTTGCGGCGCGCGTGGCGGCGCTGGCGCGCGCGCCGCGGCGTTCCCGTCTTCCATCACTCGGCCTATCGGCTGCCGTTGCCCTCCCTGGAAGGCCAGGGCGGGATCGAGCCGCGCCGCGCCGACTTCGCCGCGTGGTACCTGATGGAGCAGCAGGTGGTGGCCACGGGTTTTCTGATCGCGCCGCCGAGCGTCTCCTACGCCCAACTCGGCCGCGTCCACCCGCACGACTACCTGGAATCCCTGACCCGGCCCGAGACCCTGGCGCGCATCTTCGCGGTCGACCCGACCGACCTGCCGGTGGACGAGACCCTCAACACCGTGCGCCTCGCGTGCGGCGGGACCCTGCAGGCGGCGCGCGGCGCGCTGCGCTTCCGGCGCCCGATGCTCAACCTGCTCGGCGGGTTCCATCACGCCGGACCCGCCTCCGGCGGCGGAATGTGTCCGGTCAACGACATTGCGGTGGCGGTCGCGGCGGTGCGCGCCGAGGGCCTGCGCGGGCGCGTGGCGATCCTCGATCTCGACGCGCATCCCCCGGACGGCACCGCGCTCTGCCTACGGGATGATCCCGAGGTATGGATCGGTTCCCTCTCCGGCTGCGAATGGGGGCCGATGGAGCGGGTGGACGAGACCGTGCTGCCGGAGGGGACGACGGACGAGCCGTATCTGGCGGCGCTGGCGGCGCTGCTCGGGCGGATGCCGCAAGCGGAACTGGCCTTCGTGCTGGCCGGGGGCGACGTGCTCGCGGGGGACCGCCTGGGCAAGCTCGGGCTCACGCTCGACGGCGCGCGCCGGCGCGACCTCGCCGTGGCCGAGGCGCTGCGCACCACGCCGAGCGTCTGGGTGCCCGCGGGCGGTCGCCACCCCGAGTGCTGGAAGGTACTGGCCGGCACCGGGCTCGCCCTCGCCGGGCGCGGGCGCGCGCCGATTCCCGCCGACTACGATCCGCTCGGGCGCCACCTGGCGGCGGTCTCGGCGACGCTTTCGCGCTCGACCCTGTCCTCGGGCGGCACCGACTTCACCGCGGACGACATCGCGGAGTCGCTCGGCCTCGCGCCGGCGGAATTGAAGCACCTCCTCGGGTACTACACCGCGGCCGGTATCGAATACGGTCTTGGCCGGATGGGAATCCTGGAGCCGGTGGAACGCCTGGGCTACGAGAACCTCCACGTCGCGATCGACGAGGCGAGCCCGGGCCACCGGTTGCGGCTGCTCGGCACGGCGGGCGGGCGCGAACACGCGCTGATCGAGGTCGTCCTGGAGAAGAAGGAGGCGGCGGGGGAGCGCGTGCTCTTCGTGCATTGGCTGACGCTCCGGCATCCGCTGGCGCGTTTCAGCGACAACCGGCCGCGGCTGCCGGGTCAGGAAGTTCCCGGACTCGGGCTGGCGCGCGAGATCAACGAGGTGCTGCCGCTGATGGCGAAACGGTTGGGGCTGGCGGGAGTGGCCTTTCAGCCGGCGTGGTATCACATCGCCTATGCCGGGCGGTATCGGTTCCGCTTCGTCGACCCGGCGCGGCAAGGGCGATTCGAGGCGCTGGTGCGCGACCTGGCAGGGGTGCCGCTCCTGGAGGCGACGCTGGCGGTGGCGGCCGGGCGGGTGCAGTTGAACGGAGCGCCGTACGCGTGGGAGGCGGACACGATGGTGGCGTGGCTGGCGCCGCCGGCAGCGGGAGCGGCGGCGCACTCCGGGGGCGCGGCGGCGGCTGCGGCGGCGGCGGTCGCCGCGGCGCGGGAGGCGACGCACTTCAGCCTGCTCGACGCGGGTGGGCAGCCCGGGAGCGCCGATCGACGAACCGATCCTCGGGGCAGCGAATCGTCTTGACCGTTCCCGCTGTCCAGGTGTACCATGCAGGACATCCGGTAGTTCGACGCCGGCTACGTAGTATGCCGTATCCATGATCGGCGTGGGAGGACGAGCGTGAAGAGAACGTTCGGGAGAGCGGTCGCGGCGTCATTGCTGATGCTCCTGGTCCCGCTGCGAGTCGGCGCGGACGGCCCGGGGCCTGGGCGTGCGGCGCTGGAGAAGGCCATAGCCGCCCATCAGCGCAACGATCCGGACTCGGCGCTGAGCCACCTCGAGTCGCTCCTGAAGCTCTGCCGGGACGAGGAGTTGCCGGGGTACTCCGTGCTTTGCAAGGAGCAGTCGGGCAAA
This sequence comes from Planctomycetota bacterium, assembly GCA_016220045.1. GTDB lineage: Bacteria > Planctomycetota > MHYJ01 > WSZJ01 > JACPWG01 > JACRIP01. The sequence continues at coordinate 1,547 of JACRIP010000293.1, read as the reverse complement.
TCGTTGGCGGGGATCATCCGGCACTGCCTCAGTTCCTGCAGCGTATGCCAGGGCCAACAGTACAGCGTGTGCCGAAGCTGCACCGGCCAAGGAGTCGTTCGGGGAACGCGTGGCACGTACAAGTGCGACGCCTGCGCGGGAACGGGCAACTTCCCGTGCAAGGCCTGTCGAGGTCGCGTCCGCAATGAACGCTACCGTCAGATGCTCGATCGGGTCGCACGCATAGTTCCGGAGGAAGCGCCGGCGAGCGCGCCCGCGGCCTCCGGGGGGCCGGCCCCGGCGGCCGGGGACCCGCCCGCCGCACCGCCGCTTCCGGGCGCCCCCGCCGGGCCCCCTCCCGCCACGTGGACCCCGCTCACCGAAAACGAAGCGGCGCTCCTGCTGCGCCAGCTCGCATCCCGGTTCGATTCGGAAGTCCTCGCGGCGATCGAGCAACTGCCCCGCGGCATGGACCAGCCTCAGGTCGTCGCTGCACTCTCGGCGGTAGCGAAAGGCTCGGGGAGCATCGCGCGTCGGACCGCGCTGGTGGGAGCGCTGGGTCGTTTTCCCTCTCCAACCGCGGTTCGTTTCCTGCTCGACATGCTCCCGGCGGAGCGGGTTACCTCCGTCCGCGAACCGCTTTGCGCCGCGCTGGGAGCGACGCGCGACCGGACGGTGGTCCCGGCGTTGATGGCGGTGGCTCGCCAGGACAAGGCCGCGCTGGTCCGGGCCGCCGCCATTTCCGCTCTCGGGGACTTCCAGGATAACTTGGCGCTGGAAGTCATCGGCAACGGCCTGGGCGACGAGAATGCCGCCGTGCGCGAGGCCGCTCTGACGGCGATCCGCAAGTACGACCGAGCGCTCACCCTGAAGCACCTGGTTGCCCAGCGCGCTTCGCCAAACGCCTTCATGCGCGGCTCGCTGATCGCACTGATCGGGGAGTGCGACCCCTCGCCCGAAGTGCTCGAGACGGTCTATGTCCTCCTCGGCGACCCGGACCCGGCGGTCCGGCAAGGCGCCATTGCGGCGGCCGCGCGGTTCGGGGACTACCGTTTCGAGCCCAAGCTCGAGGGGCTCGCGATGAGTGACCCGTCGATCGCGAACCGACAAGCCGCCGCCGACGCATTGCGCGCCCTCCGTGAACGCCCGCGGTAGGGGCCCGTCCGCACCCGATCCGGGGCGCACGGCCCCGACCGCACACCTTTCCGGGGGGGCCGGCGATGCTCAGTCCGCGCGACGAACGACACCTGGACAGCGCCGTGGCGCTGGGCCTGGTCACCCCAGGCCAGGCCGGCCGCGTCCGCCAGGAGTTGCGGGCGGTCGGGCCCCCCGATGCGCTCCTCGATTCGCTGCTCCAACGCGGCTGGATCGACTCCGCGTCGGCCGTGCGCATCCGGGAGGCGAGCGAGCGGCCGGATCGCCATCAGGCTGATACCGTACGGCATGCGCCCGCTCCGGTCCCCGTCGGGTCGCCGCCGCCGGCGGCGGCACACGGGCGGGACTCCACCTCGCGCTCCGCCTTCGCTCTTCCCGCCGCGCCGCCTGCCGCGCCGCCTGCCGCGCCGCCG
>JACRIP010000301.1 GCA_016220045.1 Planctomycetota bacterium | reverse complement strand
GGCCTTCGTTCCGGCCTCCACCCCGCCCCCCCGCACGCCCGGGCCGGCGCCCGCCCTTGTCCCGGCCCCAGCCCGCCCGGCGCCGCCCCGGATCGAGGCGGAGTTCGCCGCGGCCGATACCGACGGTCGCGTCCGCATCCTGGCCAGGCTGGCGCGCGCGCCCCAGCCGGAGGACGCGGCGCTGCTGTTTGATGCCCTCGGCTCACCCGAGTACTTTACCCGACGCGAAGCGCAGCGTACGCTCCAGGCTTGGTTGTCTCACCCAGTCCCCTCCACCGTCGCGACTCCCCCCGCCGCCGCCCCCGCCGACGCCCCCGCCGCCCCGCCCGGGACGCCCGACGCCGCGGCGGTCGCCGCTCGCGCACTGCTCGACGCGGCCGCCCGCGCCGGTGACGAATCCGCCCGCGCCGCCTGCCCCGTCCTCGGCGAGACTCGCCTTGCCCTGGTCTCCCCGGTTCTGGCGGGCTACCTGCAACGCGCGGCTCCGGGCGTGCGGGCGGCGGCCGCGCGCGCGCTCGGCGAGTGCGCGCCGAGCGGCTTCGCCAACGCATTGATCGCGGTCCTGGACGATTCCGAGCCCGCCGTCCGCGTCGAGGCGGCGATCGCCCTGGGGAAAGGGCAGGAGCGGCTCGCGATCCCGGCGCTGATTCGCCGGCTGCGCGACCCGGATGCCGGCGTGCGGGCCGCCGCCACGCGTGCGCTGCAGCAACTCACCCGGCTGCCCCTCCCCAACAGCGCCGAGGCGTGGGAAACCTGGCAGGCACGCGGCGGGCAGTGATCGCTGTCGACCAGGGCTTGCCCCGACCGCGCCGCGCCGCTAGAATGGCTGGGGAGTCCGCTAGAGGAGTCGCCCCACGAGGAGCCCGCCATGCCGGCCCCCGCCCAGTTCAGCATTCTGCTGCAGCCCGAGGGAGTGCGGCTACCGGGCCGCCTGGACGGCTTCGCCCGCTTCCGGGCGTGGACGCGTTCGGAGGAGTTTCCGGAGCAGGGGCGCATCGACTGGATGGACGGCGAGGTGGAGGTGGACCTGTCGCCGGAAGAAGCGAATACGCAGGGCACGGTCAAGGTCGCCATCACCCGCGGCTTGGATGAGTACATTGACGAGCGCGACCTCGGAGTTTGCTACGTCGATCGCATGCGCTACGTCTCCCCGGAGGCGGGGCTCTCGGCTGAGCCGGACGTGATGGTGGTGTTCTACGAGACTCTGGAATCGGGGAAGGCTCGCCTCGTGCCCGCCACTCCAGGGAGCGAGCGCATGCTCGAGATTGAGGGACGGGTGGACCTGGTCGTCGAGGTCGTCAGCGGCTCCTCAGTTGTGAAGGACAACGAGAAACTCCTCAAGCTCTACCACCGCGCTGGGGTTCGGGAGTATTGGTTGGTGGACGCGCGCGCGGCCGTTCTGTCCTTCACGCTGTATCAACACCACTCCCGGGCCTACGTTCCGGCTCCCGTGGATTCCCGGGGCTTTCGCGCGTCTCGCGTTCTCGGCTCCCGCGTGCGTCTGATTCGCCGTCCTCGGCGTGCGGGGGTTGTCCGCTGGCACCTGGAGTGGAGCAAGCGGTAGCCCCAGCGCTCCGCTGCCCCTCCCCTCAATCCCCGATCCGCACGTCCGTGTCGCTCCCGCCGCCCGGGCCGCCGCCGCCGCCGCGCGACGCGCGCAGCCCTTCCCATTGCTCGCCCGTCAACAGCACCTCGCGCGGCTTGGAGCCCTTCGCCTCCCCCACCACGCCCGCCTTCTCCATCAGGTCCATCAGCCGGCCCGCGCGCGAGAATCCCACCTCCAGCGAACGCTGGAGCAGCGACACCGAGCCGCGGCCCGACCGCAACGTGAGCTGCACCGCCTTCTCGAACAGCGGATCGTCCACCGGCTCCATGTCGAAGGTCGCATCCGACAGGCCCGTCAGCTCCGGATCGAAAACCGGCGGACCATACTCCTTCAGATGCTCCACCACCTGGTTGATCTCCTGGTCGCTCACGTACGTGCACTGCGCCCGGATCGGCTCGCTCGCGCCGTTCAACAGCACCAGCATGTCGCCCTTGCCGAGCAGCCGCTCCGCGCCGTTGCGGTCCAGAATCGTCCGCGAATCGATCTTCGAGGCCACCCGGAAGGCCACCCGCGCCGGCATGTTCGCCTTGATCAGGCCCGTGATCACGTCCACGCTCGGCCGCTGCGTCGCCAGCACCAGATGGATGCCTGCCGCGCGCGCCTTCTGCGCGATCCGCGTCACCGCCTGCTCGACCTCCTTCCCCGCCACCATCATCAAATCCGCCAGCTCGTCCACGATCACCACCAGGTACGGCATCGCGCACGGCACGTCCGGCGGCTCCTCGCCCGGCTCCGCCAGCCGCGACCGGATCTTCGACGCGCCCAGCGCATTGAAATCGCTGATCTTCTTCACGCCCACGCGCGAGAACAGATCGTAGCGCTCCTCCATCTGCCGGATCGCCCATTCCAGCACCACCACCGCGCGCTTCATCTCCGTCACCACCGGCGCCATCAGGTGCGGTACATCCCTGAAGCTCGTCAATTCCGTGGTCTTCGGGTCGATCAGGATCAGCTTGAGCTGCTCGGGCGAACGCGTGAGCAGGAGGCTCATGATCAGCGTGTTCAGGCAGACCGACTTCCCGGCCCCGGTCGTGCCGGAGACGAGAAGATGCGGCATTTCGGCGAGATCGCGCACCAGCGGCAGGCCGGTGGCGTCCTTGCCGAAGAAGAGCGGAATGCCCATCCGGTCGCCGTCCGCCATGTTGGCGTCCATCAATTCCTTGAGGCGCACGGTCTCGCGGATCAGGTTCGGGACCTCGAGCCCGATGGTGTTCTTGCCCGGGATCGGGTAGACGATGCGCACGCTCGGGACCTTGAGCTTGACCGTGAGGTCGTCGGCGAGGCCGATGATCTTGGCCACGCGCACGCCCGCCGGGAGCACCAGCTCGTACCGGGTGATCACCGGACCGCGGTCGAAGGAGACGACCGGGGCCTCGATGCCGAAGGTCTTGAGCGTGGACTCGATGATCTCGATGTAGGAGCGCGCCTCGGCCTCGATGTCCGAATCGTGGACCGGGCGGACCTCCTCGAGCAGGTCGATCGGGGGCAGCGGACGGGACGCGGGCGCGGCGGTTTCCGCCGCGGCGGCGGGGGCAGTGGGGGCGGCGTCGGCCTTCGATGCGGCGGCCTTGCTCCTGCGCGCGGTGCGGCCGGCGGCGGGGCGCACGCTCTCCGCGACGGCCTCACCCGGCTCGGATGCGGACGCCGTCTCCTGCGCCTCGTCGCTGGAAGCAGACTCGGTGCCGGGGGTCGAAGCGGCGGCCGGACCGGCCGACACCCCGGTCGCCGCATCGGTCGCGGCGCCGGAGTCGGCGGTCGCGTTCGCCTCGTCGCGGGCGCGCATCGCCGCGGCGATCGCCGCGTCACGCTCCTCCGCAGAAGGGACCTGCGGCGGCGGCTCGGCCGCGGGTGCGGAGCGTTCCGCGCGCTCGGCCGCGATGCGCCGGGAGTCGCGACGGGCGCCGCCGCCGAAGCCGCGATCCACCTCGGTCTTGGACTCGCCGACGATGCGCGGCGGCGGCGGAAGCGGGTCGCGCACGGTGTCCGACCCGAGGCCGGCCGCGGCCCCGGCCAGGGCGGCGCTCGTGGAGGAGGTCTGGGGCGGCGCGGGCGGCCCGTCGTCGCCGTTCGCCCAGAAGGAATCCTCGTAGGCGCTCACCGACTCGACCACGCGCGTTCCCTGCGGTCCGCGCGACGCGGGCGGCGGCGCGGTGGTCGTGGCGGCCGGCATCGACCGGGCCTCGCCGGCGAAGTCCGCGCCGGCTTCGGCCTCGGGCAGGAAGGGCGCCGCCGGGCCGCGCCGGCGCGCGGTGCCGATCGGTTGGAGGTGCAGTTGCCGCGGGCCGATCATGCGGGTATTGCCGAGGTCGAGGCCGAGCCCGGGAGCGCCCGCGACGACCAGGCTCTCCATGGCCTGAGCCCGTCGCAGGGCGTTCACGGTCTCGATCCCCGCCCCGACAACACTCCTCCCCACCACCCAGAGCTTCTGCAGAAGGCGCCACACGCGCAAGAGCGCGCAGTAGACCAACCAGTCCGTGGCGAGCAGGCAGGAAGCGGTGAGCAGGAGCAACAAAACCAGGTAGCTGCCGACGATCCCGAAGTAGTTCACCAGCAGATCGCGGCAGATTTCGCCGTAGCTGCCGCCCATGGAGCGCAGGAGCGCGCCGCGCGCGAACTCGCTCTGCACGAAGGCGGGCGTGGTTTCGAGGGTCGCGAGCGCGGCGCAGGCCGCCTGGAGCAGGCCGACCCCGATCGCTTTCGCGGCCGCATCCTTGTAGGAACGGCGCAGCAGGATCATGACGCCCCAGAAGGCGAGGAGGACGAGCGCGACGTAGGAGGTGATGCCGAAGGCGCCGAGGAGCGACTCGGCGATGCTCGCGCCCAGCCGCCCGCCCATGTTGTAGGCGATGGCGCGCGCGGGGTTCCACTCGATGGTGGCGGAATCGCGCGGGTCGAAGGAGGCCAGGCTGAGGAAGGCGTAGGCGGCGAGGCAGATGAAGCCGAGGCCGACGGCCTCGCGGGCCTTCTCCTGCCAGTCGAGGTGGGGAAGTTCGGGAAGACGACGCCGGGTGATGGTCTCGCGACGCATCGGGGGCCTCCGTAGGGAGCGACGGCGAATTGTCGGTTGCGGGCGCGGGCGCGCCGGAACGGGGCGGAACGGGGCGGAACGGGGCGGTGAGACGCGGACGCAGGCGCCCATGTGCATGCGTCCAGGTTAAGTTATCGGCAAGCGCGGC
>JACRIP010000298.1 GCA_016220045.1 Planctomycetota bacterium | reverse complement strand
TTTCTCGCCTACGCCAGCTACGCCATGGCGCTTTTTTTTCGCCTGAATCACGTCTGGCGGGGCGGCCCGCTCGATCTCGAGAATGACCCCGCCGTCCGGCAGGGCCCGAGCGTGCTGCTCCTGTCCGCGCTCTTCATGACCTGGCTCGATATCGTGATCGATCCGCTCGCGGTGCGCGGCCACGAGTGGTTCCTCGGCAAGATCTTCTGGTACGAAGACCCCGGCTGGTTCTACGGCGTCCCGGTGTCGAACTTCCTCGGCTGGTTCTTCGTCGCGCTGGTGATCGTCGGGCTCTTTCAGCGCTGCGACGCGCTCTTCGACTCCCTGGAACCTGCGGAGGACGGCGGCGTGGGCGCGCGGCGGCCCGCCCGCGTGCTGCTCGGCTGCGGCCTGTGGTGGGGCGTGCTCCTCTTCAATCTCGGCATCGCGCTGTGGACCAGCGACGTGCGCCGGCCGGAGACCATGTCCTTCCTCATCACCGCGATCCTGCTCCACGTGCCGATCTTCTTTTTTTTCGTGCTGCGGCTGGCGGGCGGCGTGGCGCTCGCGGGTGGGCGGGGGTTTGACGATACGTAATTCCGATTGAGCCCCGCGCGTCCCCGGGCTACAATGGCAGCGTTCCTCGACCCGGGCACTCCCGCTCGGAGCTCGACCGCCATGCGACCCCTCTCCCGTCTCCTTCCGCTCGCCCTGCTCGCGCTCTGGGCCGGGCTCGCGCCCCTCCTCCCGGTCCACGGTGACGACCTGACCGACGGCCAGGTCCGCGACCTCTTGCGCGCGGTCGCCGGTCCGGACGAGAGCGCGCGCCGCGCCGCCGAGGAGCGGCTGCTCGCCGCGCCCGCCGCCCGGACCTTCGAGCCCTGCCGGAAAGCGCTCGCCACCGGCGCGCGCGCGACCCGGGTCTTCGCCGCGCGCGCCCTCGCCCGCGCGCGCAATCCGCAGGCGACGCGCGCGCTCCTCGGGCGCATGCTCGACGACGACGACGCCCCGGTGCGCGCCGCCGCCGCGCGCGCCGTGGTGGCGCTGGCCGGGCGCGACGCCGCCTGGGAACTGGTGCCCGCCCTCGGCAACGCCGCCGCGCTCCGCCGCATGCGCGCCGCCCAGGGCCTCGCCCTCCTGGGAAATCCCTACACCGCCGGGCCGCTCGTGCGCGTGCTCCGCCTGCGCATCGTCGGCGGCGGCGGACCCCGCGCCCACATCTTCGTCGGCGGGCAGACGACCTACGTGAAGGACTATGACGTCGAGATCGCGCCCGGTGCCGTCGCCTATGACCCGATCGTCGGCGTCATCCAGACCGGCACGGTGCTCGACGCCCGCGTGCACAGCGTGGAGCACGACATCACCATCGAGGAGCGGCTGGTCTACGCCGGCGCGCTGCGCGACCTCACCGGGCAGGACTTCGGCGTCGACGCCGACGCCTGGGCCGATTGGTGGGACAAAAGCGCCGAGGCCTTCACCGCCGAGTACCGGGCGGCGAAACGCGCGAGCGGCGAACGGCGCGCCGCCGTCCGTGCCCTCGCCGACGGGCGCGCCGCCGAGGAGCGCGAGGACTTCGAGGAGGCGCTACGGCTCTATCGGCGGATCGAGGGCGACTTCGGGCAATTCCCCGAGGCCCAGGAAGCGGCGGCCCGGCGCGAGGGGATCGAGGCCTCGGCCTATGCGATGGGCAAGGTCGAGGAACGCCAGTCGTCGGCGACCGCGCGCAACTGGCTGTCGATGGCCAAGAGCTTCGCGGCCAACGGTCTGACCGCGCGCGCCGCGGAGTATGCGCGGCGCGTCGTGGACACGTATCCAGCGAGCGCGGAGGCCGCGGAAGCGCGGGCGCTGCTGGCGGGCGGGGGAGCGGCGGGCGGCACGGGAGGGAAGTAGCGAAGGCGGGGGGGGCGGGTGACTGATCCTTACCCACAACTGGGGTTGCTGGACACCGCCGGGGGCGACCTGTCTTCTCGATCGTACTCGTATCTCGTACTCGTTCTCGTACTCGAATGCACAGGGAATTCGAGTACGAGTACGAGGCCGACGGTGGCCGCAGACGGGAAGTGCGGAGATACCCGCCTCGTCGCTAGAGTCAGGGCTTCTAGGGCGCCGGTGTCCAGCGGGGAGATGTGGGCAAGGTACAGCGCGGGCGGGCGAACAAGAAGCAAGCGGGGGGCGCGCCCGCCGCCTGCCGCCGCCCTACGTCGGCTCCCCGGCGGCGCGCGCGCGTTCGTAGGCGGCGACGAAGCCCGGGTCGCGCGCGGCGAGGTTCTGGTGGTCCACCTTGCCGCTGCGCGTCATGAGGCGGTAGGCGAAGGGGATCGGCGCGAGCCAGAGCAGCTCCTGCGCCTCCTCGAACCACGTCAGGCTGGATAGGGCGAAATCCTGATACGCGTCCACCTCCGGCTTGCGCGCGGCCTCGAAGGCGGCGAGGGCGGCGGGGACGTCCGCGTGGGCGGCGAAGGCGCGCGCGAGGGCGACCGCGCTCTCGACGGCGAGCTTGGTGCCGGAGCCGATCGAGAAGTGCGCGGTGTGGGCGGCGTCGCCGAGCAGCACGACGTTCTCGTGCACCCAGCGCCGGTTCTTGACGATCGTGAACTTGATCCAGCGGGCGTTGTTCGAGAGCAGGGGCCGGCCGTCGAGGTCGTCGCGGAAGATCTCGGCGAGGCGGCGGCGCGTTTCCTCGTCGCCCACGGAGTCGAAGCCGGCGGCGCTCCAGGTCGCCTCCGGGCATTCGACGATGAAGGTGCTCGTGGTCGGGCAGAACTTGTAGGAGTGGGCGGTGAAGAGACCGTGCGGCGTGGGACGGAAGGTGAGGGTGAGGCCGTGGAAGAGGCGGTTGGTGCCAAGCCAGATGTAGCGGTTTTTGCGCAGGTCGAGGGTGGGGACGAAGGCGGCGGCGAAGCGCGAGCGCACCGAGCTGCCGATCCCGTCGGCGCCGACGATCAGGTCCCAACCGGAGCGCGGGCCGATCTCGTCGAGGTTGCCGATCGGCGTGCGGAAGCGCAGCTCGACGCCGGTCTCGGCGCAGCGGCGCTGCAGGATGGTGAGCAGGGCGATGCGGGCGATGCCGCAGAAGGCGTTGCCGCGGACGGTGATCAGCTCGCCGCGGTGGACCACGTCCACGTTGTCCCAGGTCTGGGCCTGAGCCAGCAGGGCGGCATGGGAGGCCGGATCGGTGTCGCGCAGGAAGGACATGGTCTTGCCGGAGAAGACCACGCCCCAGCCGAAGGTGTCGGTGGGGGCGTTGCGCTCGTAGACCCGGACCTGGTGCTCGGGGTCGAGCTTCTTCATCGACAGGGCGAAGGCGAGGCCGGCGGGCCCGCCGCCGAGCACGGCGATCTTGAGGGGCATGGCGGTCGGCGCGGCCGGCTACTTGGCCAGGCCGCCGGTGCGCTGTTCGGTGCGCCGGGCGCGCGAGGCGTCGAAGCCCGCGTTGACGTCGTCCACCTTTTTCTCCGCGGCGTCGGCGGCCTTGTCCGCCACCTTTTCCGCGGACTTGAGGACGTCCTTGGTGGTCTTGTCGCCGCCCTTGGCCATGTACCAGTACGCGACGCCGAGTCCGACGGCAATGGCGACGGCGGTTCCGACCAACTGACCGAACTGGATTTTTCCCGACTCGCGGCGGCGGATGAGGGCGAACACGGGCGACTCCCGGCAAGAGGGGTGATAGGAATGGGGAGGGAACGCTGACCGCTCGGGCGAGATTCTAGCGGGACGAGGGGGAAGGGTCAAGCCGGCCTTTTGCTTGACCCGGCCGCGGGTGGAGGGGTAGGATCGAAAGGCGCGCGGATTCCCGCGCGGATTTCGGGGGTTTGCCGGATGAAGCACCGTCTCGCCTGCGGGTGCACCCTGGTCGGGCTCGCCCTGCTGTTCGCCTGCCCGGGGAGCGGCGGGGCCGGGGCGCGGGATGCGGACGCGGACCCGCCGCCGGCGCCTGCGGCCGGGCCTCCGGCGGCGGCCGGGGAAGCGGAGGGCGCGGGGGAAGGCGCTGCGGGCCCCGAAGCGCCCGCGCAGGCCGGCGCCGCCGTCGATCCCTCCGAGCTGGATCGCCTGATCCAGCGGCTGTCCTCGTCGAACGCGGCGGAGCGCGAAGCGGCGGAGGCGGGGCTTTGTGCCCTCGGGGAGCCCGCGGTCGTCGCGCTGCGCGAGTGCGCCGAGCAGGCGCCGGACGAGGACCTGAAGGCGCGCTGCCGGCGCGCGCTGACGCGCATCCGCGAGGAGGCCGGCCGGCGCGGCGTGGTGCCGCCCGAGCGGCGCGTGACCATCCAGGGCACAAACCTGAGTCTGAAGCAGGCTTTGCGCGCCTGGAAGGAGCAGCTCGGCACGCGGCTCAATATCCGGGGTATACCGCAGACCACGGTGACCGTGGACCTGGCGGGCGTCTCCCCGCTCGCGGCGCTCGACGCGCTGGCCCGCGCCGCCGGGGCGCAGTACTCCCTGCGCCAGTCCGACGCCGACCCGGCGGTCGCGCGGCCGCTCGCCGGGGAGACCGGGCTGCCCGAGATCCGCTGGAACGACGGACCCTTCGTCGAGAAACCCGCCGGGTACGCGCGGCATTACCGGGTGACCGCCGAAGAGATTTCGCTCACGCAGACGGGCGACTTCACGCGCGTCCGGCGCAGCGCCGGCCTGGTGCTCGCGCTGACGTGGATGCCCGACCTGCGGCCGGACGCGCTCACGCGGCTGGATCTGGTGCGGGTCGAGGACGACCAGGGGCGTTCGCTGCTGGCCGGCGGCGGGGGCGCCTCTTCGGGGACGTGGTTCGCGCGCTCGGGCGCCTTCGGCAACTGCCGCATCCATCACAGCGTCCCGCTGGCCTGGCCCGAGGCGGACGCGAAGTCGATCGCCCTGCTCGCCGGGCGCGCCGTGATGCGCTATCGCGGGCCGGCGCAGGTGCTGCGCTTTGAGGGGCCGGACACCGCGGCCGGCGTCGCGCAGGAGGTCGCGGGCCAGGAAGTCACCGTACGGTCCTGCCGACGCGACGCGCGCACGACGGTCGTCGAGCTGCGGGCGGCGGCGGCGAACGGGGTCGGCGGGGGGCGCGCGCGCGGCGAGGCGGATGCCTTTCGCAGCGACCGCATGATGCTGGTGCTCAAGGACGGACGACGGTTCGCGCCCAACGGCATGAGCTGCACGACGGTCAACGATCGTTCCGATTGGACCCTGAACTACGACGTGGAGGAGGGCGAGCCGATCGCGGCGCTGGAGGTCGAGGCGGTCCTGTCGTTCGTCGATGACGCGTTCGAATTCCGGCTGACCGGGATTCCACTGCCGCGGTAGCATGGTCGGATCACGACCAGCGCTCGCGCGCCCACGCGCCGATCGCCGCCGCGCTCTCCCACCTCCGTGTCGCCAGATCCGCCACGAACGCCGCCAGGAAGAGCGCCACCAGGAACGGGGTCAGGTCGAGCCAGGAGGCCCGTCCGTCCCGCTCCTCGACTACCGCCTCTTCCGGGCCGAGCACCCGGCCGCCCGTCAGGGCGCACACGCGCTCCAGGAGCGCACGGCCGGTTCGCCCTCCCGCGGCCTCGCCCGAGCGGTTGCGCACCCAGACCGCGGAGACGGTCTCGGCGCCGACGCGCGCTCTGACCAGGTAACTACCTGAATCCAAGAGGCGGAGCTCGCCGGCGTATCGCCCCGGCCCCTGCTGCTCCAGGAGGAGGCGGGCCACGTGCCGGAGCGCCGTTCCCGCCGCGGCCGCCGGCGCGTGATACACGTCCGCCTCGAGCAGCGCGTCGTTCTTGCGGCGCGCCGCGTCCTCCAGCGCATCGGCCACGATCCGCAGCCGGCCGTCCTCCGCTTCGGCGAGCCGCACGTCGAGCGTATGCCCTTGCGGCTCGCGCGCGCTCTCGCGCAGGACCTGCCCCCAGAACTGCCCGTACCCCGCCCAGCCGGCCACCCAGAGCGGGGCCCAGCGCGACGTGCAATCCGAGGTGAAGGCGGTGACCTTGCCGAGGCCGAAGCGCCAGGTCGCGAGCAGCGGGTCCCCCAGGTCGGTCACCAGCGGCACCTGCGCCGTCGCGCGCCGCGAGGTGCGCACGTACCCCAGGAGCTCGGGCGCCTGCTCGGCCGCCCAGCCTTTCAGCATCGGGTGCGTCTCCACGGCGCGCGGCCGGAAGGGCTCCTCCCGCACCAGCCGGCCGAGGTGCGCCATGGTGTCCTGCGTGAAGATCCGCGGGATCGTCGCCGGGTCGAGCGCGGCGTAGAAGCGGCCGCCGCCCGCCGCCGCCACCGCCGCCAGGAGCGTCCCGTCCGCGCCCTCGCCCACGGCTACGGTAGACACCGTAATCCCCTCCCCGCGGATGCGCCCCGCGTACTCCGCGTAGCCGGAACCCTCGGTCTGCCCGTCGGTCAGCACGATCATGTGCTTCGCCTTCGCCCCGGTCCGCGCCAGCGCCGCGTGGGCCTCCTGCATCCCCGGCATGATGCAGGTCCCGCCGCCCGACATGAGCCCCGCGATGCGGTCGGCCACCGCGGGGACCGAGCCGAGGCGCTCCATCGGCGCCACCCAGAGCGCGGCCGAGTCGAAGGCCACGACGCCGACCCAGTCCGCGCGCTTCAAGAGCTCGATCGTCGCCACCGCGGCCGATTTGCAGATTTCGAGCTTCGCTCCCGCCATCGATCCCGACCGGTCGATGACCAGCGCCAGGGCGACCGCGGCCCGTTCCTCCAGCCCGGGATTGCGGATGCGCACCGGCAGCAGCTCCTCGAGCGGCGTCCGGAAGTACCCGCCCGCGCCGAAGGAGTTCGGCCCGCCGATCACGACCAGTCCCCCGCCCAGGTGTTCCACGTATTCGCGCAACGCGCCCATGGCGCGCTCGCTCACGCGCCGCGCCGGGACGTCGGAGAGGATCACGCCGTCGAACCCCGCCAGCCCCTCGACCGATTCCGGCAGCCCCTCGGGCGCGCGCAGGGAGAGGCGCAACCATTCCGCCGCCATCGCCTGGCCCAAATGCCCCGCCTCCGCCGCCTCCCCCTCGACGTAGAGCAGCGCCGGCCGCCCCGCGACGTCCACCAGCGCCGCGGCCGCGTCGTTCTCCGGAATGGTATCGCCGGCGAAACCCTCGAGACGCGCCTCGTAGCGGAAGAGGTTGCGCGCGTCCGGGGTGCGGCGGAACTCCTCCACCACTGCGGCGCCGGGCGCGAGCGTCAGCTCGCGGCTCTCCACCTCGACGCCGTTTTCGAACAGGCGCAACCGGCCGCTCCCCGCCAGCGTGGACTCGACCTGCGCCGCGAGCGCGAGCGAGGCGCCCTCGTGCGTGCGCGTGCGGCTGGGCGTAAGAGAGACGACGCGCACGTCCGGGCGGGCCGGGCCGGCGATCGGCAGCGCGTCAAGCACGATGTCGGCGAGGGCCGCCTCGCGCGCGGCCGCGGCGAGCTGGCCCCGCGTCTCCATGCCGTCGCCGAGCAGGACGGCGCGGCGCGCCGTGCCCGGCGGAAAGAGTCCGCGCGCGAGGTCGAGGGCGGCGGCGAGGTCGGTCTGCGCCCCGTCCCGCTCCGCGAGTGCCGCGTCCGGCGCCGGCGGCCGCGCCGCGCCCGCGCGCGCCGGCGGGCAGCGGAGGACCGGGTGGACTCCCGCGGACACGAAGCCGACCTGCGTGTTCGGGTCCAGGCGCGCGAGCAGCCGCTCCGCCGCGGCCTGTTGCGCCTGCATCCCCGCCGGTCCCTGGCTGCGCGAATGGTCGAGCAGGAAGATGAGCGCGCGACCGCCGGTCGTGCGCCGGACCGCCGGGCCCGCGAGCGCCAGCACCGCCAGCAGCACCGCCGTGGCGCGCACGCAAAGGAGCGTGTGGCGCCGCGCGCGCGCCAACGGCAGGGTCGTGCGCCGGTGGAACCAGACCAGGAGCGCCCATGCCGGGACGAGCCAGGCCAGATGGTAGGGATGGGCCCAGTCCCACATCGTCGGCTCCCTAGGGCTACGCTGCTTGACAGCGCATCCAGAATTGCGGATTGCGGATTGCGAATTTCGGATTGCGGAATGACGGAAGCCGGCAAGACCAGGAGCCGATCCGCAATCCGAATTCCGCAAGGCTACAGTGTCAATCGACCGGTGCCAATGCCGTTGGGTTTCGGGCGCGCGCCCGACGTGGATGCCGGCCGTATCAAGTCACGCCGAACCGGTGGTACAGCCCGCTCTCGATCACCAGGAGCGCCAGGACGCCGAGGAGCAGGGCCCCGGTCGCCTCCCCGCCCCAGGCGCCCGCGGGCTCGGACGACGGCGACGCGGGCGCGGCGCCGACTCCGCCCGCGTCCGCCGCGCCCGGCAACCGCGTCTCGGCGTCCGACAGGAGCGAGGCGCTGCCCGTGTCGCCCGCGTCGGTGCGCCAGAGGCCGACGCGGTCGGCGGCGAAGACCCCGCCGGCCAGAGGCGCCGTCGTATCAGGTATATCCC
>JACRIP010000297.1 GCA_016220045.1 Planctomycetota bacterium | reverse complement strand
GCCCCCCCCGCCCCGTCCGCCCCCTCCGCCCCGCACGTGAGCGAGCCGCGCCGTCCGTCGCGCGACACCGCGCGTCTGCAGCGCTCCGGTTCTCACCCGAGTATCCCCTCCCGCATGGCGACGCCGCCCCCCGCCCCATCGGCGCAGGCGCGCCAGAGCTCCCGGCCGACCGCGCGGCTCACGCGTGCCGACGTCGCCGCCGGTCGCGCGGAGGCGCAGCCCGAGTACATACCCTACTCCTCGCGCCGGCGCGCCGGGCGCCCCGGCCTGCCCTGGACCACGGCCGCCGCCGTCGGAGGCGCCTGCGCCGCGCTCCTCTTCCTGGGCGTGCTCTTCCTCGCCGGACGCGGCGGCTCTTCCGCCGCCTCCACGCCCGGCGCCGACAGCGTGACCGCGCGCCTCGAAGCGGAGAGCGAGCTCATCGGCGCGTATGACGCCCTCGAGGCCGCCGGTCGGGCCCGGCCGCTCGACGCCCCCGCCTTCTTCCGCCGCTGCGCGGAATTCGCCGCTCGCGCCGGCGCCTCCCCGCAGGCCGAGCGTGCCCGCGCGCTGCCTGCCCGCGTGCGCCGGGAGCTCGCGGAGGAGGCCCGCAAGCGCCTCGATGCGCTCCGACGCGAGGTGGACGCCGCGCGCGCCGAGCGCCGGTACGGGCGCGCCTTGCAGGCGATCCAGGACTTTCCGCGCCACCTCGACCCGGACGGCGCCCTGCGCCGGGACCTGGAAGACCTGACCAAGGAGGTGACGGGCGACGCGGAGCTGGCGCTGGCGGCGGCGGCGAAGGAGGCCCGGCGGCTCGCGATGGACGGGAAGCTCGACGCCGGCGAGGAATTGGTCCGCGGCGCGCGCGCCTGGGGTCTGCCGGACCTGACTCCGGCGATCGACCGCGCGCTCGCGGAGCTGCGCACCTGGCAGGAAGGCCGGCAGGCGGACGCCGCGGCCATCGCCCAGCGCCAGGAGTCAGAAGCGGCCGCCGCGCGCGCCGTCGTCGAGGGCCGGCGCCTGCGCCTGGAGCGCTGCAAGACCTCCCTGACCGAAAAGCGCGCCAGCAAAGCCAAAGACCTCGCACGCCAGGGAATGCTCGTCGTCGAGTCGACCCGCCGCGCGCCGCTCGCCCTCGCCATCACCAACGATCTCGTGCTCAAGGGCACCCAGATCACCGAATACGGTGAAGAGGGGATCACCCTCGAGTCCGCCAATCCGAAGGTCCGGATGCCGATGTCCTGGTCGGCGCTCGACCCCAAGATGGCCTACGAGATCCGCCGCCTCGCCTACCCCGGCGACGAGGCCGAGAGCCAC
Source organism: Planctomycetota bacterium (assembly GCA_016220045.1). GTDB lineage: Bacteria > Planctomycetota > MHYJ01 > WSZJ01 > JACPWG01 > JACRIP01. The sequence goes on along the minus strand of JACRIP010000297.1, from coordinate 5,480 downwards.
TACCAGCTCGGCCGCTTCTGCACCCTCCGCGACCTCCTGGACGACGCGCAGCGGGAGTTCAACCGCGCGATCGCGCTCGACGCCGGCTACCAGAAGCGCGTCCCCGACCTGGAAAAGTTCCGCCAGCGCAAGAACCTCTTCAAGGGCGCCTGGGCACGCGTCGGCAAGAGCTTCCTGCGCATCAAGTACGACTTCGCGCGCCCGAACCAGACCGAGGACTTCCGCGTGTCGCGCAATGCCGCGGTCGAGGTCAAGGGCAGCAAGCTCGTCCTCTCGGGCTCACGCTTCTTCTACGCCGCGCCCAAGGAGATCGCGTTCGTCGACGAAGTCTCGGTCAGCGTCAACGGGATCAAGGGATCGGGCGCTCTCCCGATCTTCGGCCTCTACTTCACCAAGGCGGACGAGCTGGTCGCCGGCTACGTCATGTCGATGGACACCGCCGCGACGCACTTCTCGGTGGTCAAGATCGACGCCGAAGGGGGGACCGAGGAGCTCCAACCCGAGACCGCGTTGCCGGCCGGGCCGATCACGATGAAGTTCGCCAACCTGCGCTTCGAGCTGAAGGTGGGCGGGAAGTCGATGTGGAGCGGCGATGCCGAGAAGTTCAGCGAGATGCTGGTGATGGTCGGGGGCGTGACCGGCGACAAGTCCACGAAAGGGTCGATCAACGTGGACGAGCTGACGATGGAGGGGAAAGTCTCGCCGGAATGGGTGCGCAAGACCTTCTCGGAGGCGGAGACGCTGGCGCTGCGCGAGCTGGAAGAGGACCTGAAGCCGGGCGACACGGCGCCGACGGTGATCGCGGCGGAGGTGCCCCTGTCGATCGAGGAGACCGGGCTGCGCGGGCTCTCGGCGTCGTCGGTCGAAACCTTCCAGGCGGTCAAGCGGGCGCTGGCGGGCGACCGGATCGAGGACCCGGAGGAGGTGATGCTCGGGCTGGTGCGGTTGGCGGAGGAGGCGCCGGGCTTTGCGGGGGTGTACTATTTGAAGGGGCAGCTCGCGTATCGCTGGACCGGCGACGCGGCGGCGGGGTTCAAGGACATCGAGCGCGCGCTCGAGCTGGCGCCGGGCTTCTACGAGGCGCGCATCCTGCTCGGGCGGATGTACCTGGATCGCGGCGAGCTGACCGCGGGCCGGCGCGAGATCGAGCGTTCGCTCGAGGCCGCGCCCGACTATGCGGCCGCCTACGCGGCGCGCGGCAAGATGTGCTTCCGCGAGAAGCGCTACGACGCCGCGATCGAGGACCTGGAGCTGGCCGTCGAGCTGTCGCCGGCCGACCTGGAGCTGCGGGGCGCGCTCAAGAACGCCCGCCACGTGCGGCGCGGACCGATGTGGACCAAGACCTACGAGAAGGCCTCGCCCCACTTCAACGTCCGCACCGACATTTCGGCCGCGCGCGCCGCGGACTACGCCGCCAACCTGGAGGCGGTCGCCGCCTACTACGCCGCCTCCTTCAACGTCGAGCTGCCGGCCGGCACGAAGAACGACGTCCTGATCTTCGATACCAAGGAGGGCTACCAGACCTACGCCGAGCTGTCGACCAGCGATCGTGCGGAGTTCACCTTAGGCTACTACCATCCGGAGTACCGGCAGCTCCTGCTCTACGAGGACAAGGCGGACCTGACGGGAGACGAGACGCTGCACGTGCTCTACCACGAGGGCTTTCACCAGTTCTTCGATCCGCTGGTACCGGAAGAACCGTACTGGCTGAACGAAGGGCTGGCGGAGTACTACGGCGCGTGCGAGGTGAAGAACGGCAAGGTGGTGAAGACCGGGATGGTGCTGACGGGACGGCTGCGCGGGCTGAAGTGGTACCTGTCCACGGGCGCGCCGGTGATTCCGTTCCGGCAGATCATCCAGGAGTCGCCGGCGGAGTTCTACGGGGGGCCGCCGGAGCTGGTGAGCCTGAAGTACGCGCAGGTGTGGGCGATGATCCACTTTTTCATGAGCGGGCGGGAGCCGAAGCTGAAGGAAGCGCTGACGGACTACGTCAAGCTCTTGCGGGAAGGCGTGGCCAACCCGATCGCCTTCAAGAAGACGTTCGCGAAGCTCGACCTGCGTGCGGCGGAACGGGTATTCGCGGAGTATGCGAAGGGGCTGAAATAGGGCCGGTGGCCGGTGGCCGGTGGCCGGTGTGAGTGCCGGCACCGGAGGGGGGCGCAGGACGGGTCAGCCGAACACCCCGGGGCGGACACCGGGGCCGCCCCGCCGAGCGCCGCGGCCGGAGGTAGGGGCGGACCCCTGTGTCCGCCCTGGGGTGGCCAGTCTGGCCCCGGTTGCAGCGGCATCCGGACCACCGTCCGGCAGCGGTCCGTGCGCCCTGGGGTCCCGGACGCGAGCCCCACGTGGGCTTCGGACCCGTCCACCGGTCAGTCCCGCCGGCCCCCGCCTTCGAGCCGGGCCAGGAGCCGCCGCGCTTCCTTGAGGTCGCCCTTGTGCTCCCGCGCCCACGCCGGGTCCGCCGCCCGCGCAAACAGCCACTCGAGGTGCGTTCGCGCCTCTTCCCGCAGCCCCTCCGAGATGCACGACTCCGCCAGCATCGTCCGGTTGTCCACGTCCGCGGGCGCAAGCCCGATCGCCTTCCTCAGGTAATCTACTGATACCTTGGAATCGCCGCCCAGCATCCGCGGCACCGCCCAGTACATGCGCCCGAGCACGCGGTACGCCCCGGCGTTCTCGTAGGCGGCGTCCAGCTCGATGACCCGCAGCATCTCCGCCTTGATCGGTTCGATCAGGTGCAGACTCTGCATCATCCCGCGCGAGCGCCCGAAGACTCCGTAGAGCAGCCCGAGCCAGAAGTGCGCCGGCGCGCTCCGCTCGTCGAGCGCGACGGCGAGCTTCGCCAGCTCGATCCCCTCCCGGTAGACCTCCGCCTGCTCGTCCGTGTCCGACAGCTCGTCGCCGAGCACAAAGTGCGCGCGCGCCAGCTTCCAATAGGCATCCGCGCAGCGGTCGTCGAGCGCCAGCACCTTCTGGTACGCCTCGATCGCCGCTTCCACGTGCCCGCCCTTGCGATCCCGCTCGAAGAGCGCGTCCGCCTGCGCCAGCAGCCGCGCTCCCGTCGAGTCCGGCGGGTCCGACGCCGTGTCCGCACCGGCCGTCGCCGGCGCGATCAGACCGAATCCGATCGCCAGGAACACCCCGAGCGGCGCACAGCGGGCGCGTAGGCTCCCCGCACGGGTCCAGAACTGCTTCATGGATTGAGGGCCTCCAGCCGGTATTGAGGGCGTGACATGCTATTCGATCGGCTGTCCGGCGTCAAGAGCTTGACTTCCGCGCCCACCAACCTAGAATGAGGCCTCCCAATTCTCGCGGGAGTCCTCACCATGCAGAAGCCGACCGAGCAGAACGCCCCCGCGCCCGTGCCCCCCTCCGCCTCGCCCCAAGCCACCTCCTCCCACCCGCCGCCGAGCTCCGAAACCACCTTCGACTCCATCATCACCCAGAACGAGGAAATGCGCGCCGCGCTCAAGAAGGCCTCCCGCGCCGCCGCGAGCGACGTCACCATTCTCCTCCTCGGCGAGAGCGGCACCGGCAAGGAACTGGTCGCCCGCGCCATCCACAACGCCTCCACGCGCAAAGACAAGGCCTTCATCGCCGTCAATTGCAGCGCCCTCACGGAGACCCTCCTCGAATCCGAGCTCTTCGGCCACGAACGCGGCTCCTTCACCGGCGCCGAGGCCAAGCGGCGCGGACGCTTCGAGATGGCCGACAGCGGTACGCTCTTCCTCGACGAAATCGGCGACATGGCGCCCTCGGCCCAGGCCAAGATCCTGCGCGCCATCGAGTACCGCGAGTTCGAGCGCATCGGCGGCGAAGACTCCGTGCGCGTCGACGTCCGCGTGGTCGCCGCCACCAACCGTCCCCTGCCGCAAATGATCGAAAACGGCGAGTTCCGCGAGGACCTCTACTTCCGGCTCAACGAAGTGCGCATCGAGATCCCGCCGCTGCGCCGCCGCAAGGAGGACATCGCCGTCCTCTCCGAGGCCTTCATCAAGGAGTTCGCCGCCGCCTTCAAGCGCGACGTCAAGGGCATCTCCCACGTCGCCATGGCGTACCTGATGAAGCACGATTGGCCGGGCAACGTGCGCGAGCTGCGTGCGCAGATCAAGCGCGCGGTCACGGTCGCGGAGCGCGACACCCTCTGGCTCGAGGACTTCTCGATCAACGTGAAGGTCATCGATACCGAGCTGCCGCTCTCCGACTCCGACGACCTGTCCCTCGCCACCGTCGAGCGCCGCCACATCGAGCGCGTGCTCGAACTGACCAAGGGCAACAAGCGCCAGGCCTGCGTGCATCTCAAGATCGCCCGCCCCACCCTGGATCGGAAGCTCAAGGAATACGGGGTCAAGATCCAGCGGTGAAATCCGCCCGCTTCCCCCCTCCCCCCCCGCGCCCTCGCCCGCACGCGCCCGCCGATCCTTTTTCGTCAAGTCGTACGCGCCGCCGATCCGATAATCAGCAGTGGCGGAACGAGCGTTTCGCCCCCTCCTCGAGGGACGACTTCCGGCAGTGCGGCGACAGAGCTGGAACATGCGGCATATGCCGTATTCCCGGTTCTGCCGGCGAAGCGTCGAAAGGGTAGAGCGATGTTGCAATGGGCATGGCATGGCGTCGCGGCGGTGGTCGGTCTCGGGCTTCTGGCCGGGGTCAGTGCCGCAGCGCCGAGTCCTGGCGAACTCCCCGCTCATGTCACGCAGCCCATCCTCACCCCGCCGCCGCCGCAGCCGGTCGAAGTACGCCGCGTCGACCCGGCCGAGTTCGCGGCTCCGGTCGAGACCGAGCGCGCTCCCGCGGCCCGACCGAGCAAGGCCGTGACGAAACCGGCCCGGCCGACCAAGGCCGGCCGTTCGGGCGTGAAAGCCACGAAGCACTCGAGCGCGGGGACGAAGTCGGCAAGGGGCCGCGCGCAGGCCGCCGTGAAGGGCGCGCAGGCGAAGAAGTCTCATCCGCGCTCGCAGCTCAAGGGGAAGAAGCCCGCGCGCCCCGGCAAGGGCGCGAAGCAGATCAAGGGCGGCAAGGGAAGCAAGGCGATCAAGGGCGGGAAGGGCGCCAAGGGCGGAAAGGCGGGGAAGTCTACGGTGAGTACCCGGGGCAGCGCGAAGCGGGCGAAGACGGCCGGTGCGGGGAAGAAGGGCGCGACTGCCGCTCGCGGTCGCCTGACGCCGGGCGGCGGCAAGTCGGTGGACCTGGGCAACCCGGGCGGCAAGTACGCTCCGTCCGGCAGCGGGGGAGCGGAAGCCGCGGCGCCGGCGGTCCCGGCCGCGATCGGCCACGAGGCCGAGCCGCTGGACGACGGGCGCTGATAGCGCGGGTTGCTCGGTCGATCGGGCGCACTGCGCTGCGGCGCGCGTCCCCGGCAGCCGAACCACCCGGCGTGCCGGGCATCGTCGATCGGCCGCGCGGCTCGCTTGTCGGTCCACCTTCGGCGGCTGTCGAAGAACGCTGATTCGGGCGGATACGCTTGGTCCTGGGGATCG
>JACRIP010000287.1 GCA_016220045.1 Planctomycetota bacterium | reverse complement strand
CCCCTCCTCCACCGCCTGCAGGAAGGGGCGCGGGATCTCCTCCGGCGAAACCTGCAGTTCGACCTGGACCGGCATGCTCTCGGGGCAGGGCTCGACGCGCACGCGCACGGCCGCGGACACCGTCTTTTCGCCGATCTTGCGCTCGAAGACCCCTTCCGCCTCCCCGGCCGCGAGCACCGTCTCCTTGTACGCCACGCGCGGCTCGCCGACATTCGCGGCGACCTTGAATTCGTTGAGCATGCGGCTCTTGATCACCTCCAGGTGCAGCTCGCCCATGCCCGACACGATGATCTGGCCGGTCTCGTCGTCGTTGCGCACCTTGAAGGTCGGGTCGTCCTTCGCCATCTTGGCCAGGACCTCGTTGAGCTTGTCGCGGTCGGCCGAGAGCTTGGGCTCGATGGCCATGGAGATCACGGTCTCCGGGAAGGCCATGCTGCCGAGCACGATGCGCCGCTTGGTCGCGCACAGGGTATCCCCCGTGACCGTGTGCTTGAGGCCGATGACGCCGACGATCTCGCCGGCCCGGCCGTACTCGACTTGCAGGCGCTTTTCGGCGTGCATCTGGAAGATGCGGGAGACGCGCTCGGGCTTGTTGAGGCGCGGGTTGACGACCTGGTCCTTGGTGTTGATCTCGCCGCTGTAGATGCGCAGGTAGGTCAACTCGCCGTGCAGGTCGGTCATGGTCTTGAAGGCGAGCGCGCAGAATTCCTCCTGGGGGTCGGAGCGGCGGTGGGCGGGCTTGCCGGTGTGCGGGTCGGTGCCGGCGGTATCCGGGATATCCCCGGGGGAGGGGAGATACCGGATGATGGCGTCGAGCACGGGCTGGACGCCCTTGTTGCGCACGGCGGCGCCGCACAGGACCGGCGTGCCCTTGCCGGAAAGCGTGAGCCGGCGCAGCGCGTCGTGCACGTCCTCCTCGGTGATCGCGGCGTGGTCGGTGATCCACTTCTCAAGCAGCGCGTCCACTTTCTCCGCGACCGCTTCGATCATCTGCTCGCGCGCCGCCGCCGCCTCCGCGCGCAGCTCCTCCGGCACTTCCTGCTCGACCACCGTGGCGCCCTGCGAGCTCTCTTCAAAGTAGAGCGCCTTCATGCGCACCAGGTCGATCACGCCCTTGAAGTCGCCCTCGCGACCGATCGGGAGCTGGATCGGGATCGGGTTCGCGCCCAGGCGCTTGCGGATGGCCTCGACCACGCGCGGGAAGTTGCCCCCCGTGCGGTCGAGCTTGTTGACGAAGGCGATGCGCGGGACCTTATAGCGGTTGGCCTGGCGCCAGACGGTTTCGGACTGGGCTTCGACGCCGCCGACGCCGCAGAAGACGCCGACCGCGCCGTCGAGCACGCGCAGGGAGCGTTCGACCTCGGCGGTGAAGTCGACGTGGCCCGGGGTGTCGATGAGGTTCAAGCGGTGCTTCTTCCAGAAGCAGGTGGTGGCGGCGGAGGTGATGGAGATGCCGCGCTCGCGCTCCTCGGGCATCCAGTCGAGGGTGGTATTGCCGTCGTCGACGTTGCCGAGCTTGTGCTCGCGCCCGGTGTAGAAGAGGATGCGTTCGGAGAGCGTGGTCTTGCCGGCGTCGATGTGGGCGATGATGCCGAAGTTGCGGATGTTCTCGAGCATGGGGAGTCTGGTTCCTCGTGGGGGCGCGCGCGGGGGGGGGCAGGGCGGAAACCGGGAATTATAGAATCGGCGCGGGGGGCGTCAAGCAGGCGAGGAGGCGGGCGTCGGCGCGGAGAGGGAGTGCATGTCCGTATCTGCGAGTAATGCGGAAGGGCCACGAAGGGAGAACGGGAACACGAAGGGCCACGAAGGACCACAAGGTGACGACTCGGCTCGCGATCGTTCGTCGTCCGGGGCCTCCATTCATGGTCCTTCGTGGCCCTTTGTGTTCCCGTCTCTTCCCGAGCCGCTGGGGCCGCGACCGGGCCTGCAACTACGGACATGCACCCGCGGATTGATTTCCCCTTGCCTACGGGAGCTTGCCGGGGGCGTCCCCCCCGCGCCCTACCGCCGCGGCGGCGCGCGCCGGAACAGCCCGCGGATTAGGAACACGGCGGAGTCCATCTGAAAGGCCGACAGGCGCTCCGCCAGGTCGAGCAGCCGCGCGCGCTCCGCCGGCTCCCCGGCGCAGAACGCGCGCACCACCAGCGCCTGCGCCTCGGGCACTTGGTCCTGCGCCGCGGCCGACTCGACCCCGGCCTCGGCCGCCCTCCCTCCCGCCGCTCCGCCCCGCTCCAGCCGCTCAAACAACGCGTCGAGCCCGCGCCTGGACGCCGCCCGCAACGCCCGCTCGCGCCAGGTCTTCACCTCACCCCGACGCCCGTTCCAGGCGCACGCAGTCGCGAACAGCAGCGCGTCTTCCGGGGACAGGCCCGGCTCCGCCCGCGCCGTCGGACCCGCCGTCAACCTCCGCTCGGCCTCGCTCCACCGGCCGCGCAGCACTTCCAGGCACCAGCCAAGCCGCCACCGCACGACCAGCGTCAGGTCGCCCAGGGCCGCCAGTTCTTGCAGCCGCTGCTCCGCCTCCACCAGGTCGTCCGCGCCCCCGCGCCAGAGCGCCGCTTCCAGACGCCGTTCCAAACGCCAGGCCAACCCCTCCTGCCCGGGCGCCCCGAAGCGCGGTGCCAGCGTGCGCTCCCATTCCTCCCAGGCGGCGCGATCCCCGTCACGCCACGCCAGGAGCCGGGACGCGATCGTCAACGCCATCGGTTCCACCTGCGCCACGCCATCGGCGAGCGCCGCGTCGAGCCGCGCCCACGCGCGCGCCGTCGCCAGCGCGCCCCAGTAGCGCACCCGCACCTCGTTCTCCGTCGGGTTGCGCGCCGCGACCTGCGCGTACTCCTCCGCGGCCGCGTCATACCGCCCGCCGCACCACAGGCTCCCGGCGCGCGCCAGCCGCGCAAACTCGAACGTCGCATCCGCCGCGAGCGCCGCGTCGGCCAGCCGTAGCGCCTCCGCGCTTCCGCCCGGCTCCAGCCGCGCGTTCAGGTAGAGCGCCGGCGCCGCGCCCGGATGCGCCTTCAGGGAGTCACCGTACTCCTGCGCGAGCGCCGCGAGCGCGCCCTCCCCGCCTGCCGCGCGCACCGCGTCTTGGTACAGCCGGTGGTAGACCGTGGTCGCAGGCGCGGTCCCGCGCCGCGCGCCCGCCCAGTCCCGCACCTCCTCGAGCCTGCCGTTGCGGCGCGCCAGGTCGAGCAGCGCCGAGGGGATCGAAAACGTGAGCGGTCGCCACGGCAGCCAGTTTTGCAGGTAGGCGATCGCTTCGCGCGGCCGCCCGCTCTGCGCCAGCCAGCCGGCCACGGCCGCCGGATCGAGGTTCCAGTCCTGCATCAGCGCGACGCGCCGCCGGCTCTCCCCCGCCTTCATGTACACGCTCTGCGGCGGCGGCTCGAACAGGTGATCGAGCGCGGGGAGTTGAAACCAGCGCTCCCCGGCGTGGAGCACCGAGGTGGTCGCTTGTCCCACCCCGTAAATGGCGGTCACCTCCCGGTACACGGCGAGGCCGAAGGGATCGCACACTCCGGTCGCGGTCCCGAAGACGTTCTCCGCGAGGCTCGGCGTCGCCTCCACCTCGACCCGCGCCGGCTCGCCGCGCGCGCCCACCGCTTCCACGACGTGCCGCCCGCGCCCCAGGCGGTGGAACGCGAAGAGATAGGGCGGCAACTCGGTCCAGGGCCGGCCATCGAGCGTATACCGTACCTGCTCGCCGGTCGTGTTCACCAGGAGGACACGCGCGCTGCGGTCGGCCAGGAGCGCGACGCCGGCGGCGAGCAGGAGCGTGGCGGCGGCGAACGCGAGCCACCGGCGCCACGCGCCCGGGCGCTTGACGCTGCGCGCCGCGAGCAGCTTCTCATCCGCGGCCACGTCCCGGCCGGCCGCGCGTCGCGCCTGGAGCGACGCGGCCACCGCCGCCGGGCTCCTCTGCAGGTCGGGCCGCAGCGCGAAGATCCGGTCCCAGGTCGCGGCCGCGTCGGGCATGCGCCGCTGCGCCTCCTGCAGGCGCGCCAGTTCCGCCAGCCACTCCACCTGCGTCGCGTCCCGCGTGAGCAGCTCGCGGAAGAACTTCTCCGCGTCCGCGTGCCGCCCCTGCCACGCGGCGTTGTAGGCCATCGCCTCCAGATACTTGTCCAGCACGGGGGCCAGCCGGTGCGCCTCCTCGTACATCTTCCCCGCGGTCGACATCCGCCCCTGCATCTCGTCCACCTTGCCGTGCAGCCAGCGCGCCTCCGCGTCCTCCGGCGCTTCCTTCACCAGCCCCTGCAGATCGCCGCAGGCGTCGTCGATGCGCTCGAAGCGGCAGCGGGCCCGCGCGAGCTCCAGCCGCACCGCGCGCTCCCCGGGCGCCGCCCCCTTCACCAGCGGCGCGATCTCGTCCGCCAGCCCCTTTTCGAAGGCCGCTACCGGGATCGCGAAGTGCCGCCGGCACACGCTGCACTCGCGACAGACGCGGTAGCGGCGCAGCGGAATCAGCGGGATGAAGAGCACGACGACCCAGAGCCGGGTATCGTAGCTGTTCAGCGTGGCGGCCTGCCCGCAGATGCTGCACACGTCGCCCAGCATCGAGCAGTTGCGCTTGCCGAGGTACCGCGTTCCGCAGCCGTTCACCGTGCCCGGCATCGCTCAACCCTCCTGCCGCGCCGCGCCGCCGCCCAGATCCAGCCCGCCGAGCCCGAGGCGCGCGCAGCGCTCGGACCAGGCCGCCGCCGCGCCGGGCTCCGCCCGCACGCCGCGCACGAGGGCGAACGGCTCCACCGTCTCGCCCGCCCGCGAGATGCGCACCGGGCAATCCGGCCCGGTCTCCATGGCCCACCCGGCGTCCACCAGCGCGAGCGTCAGCGCGGCCCCGAGCGTGTACTCGGCCAGCGTCGCGACCGCCGCGCGCGCGCCCAGGTCGTTCGTCATCAGGTGCCCGAGGCGCGCCGCGTCCGCGGCCAGGCCGCCCAGTTCCGCGGCCGTCCGTCCCTTCAGTGGCGAGCCGTGGCGCCGCACGTGCTTGCGCCAGGACGGCAACCACACCGCTACCGCGGCCTCCGCCCAGCCGATCGGCTTGAGCGCCGCATGGTCCCGGTCCGCGAAAAGCCGCTCGAACATTTGCGCCTCCACGTCGGCCACGCCCTCCAGCAACTCCAGCGCCGGCGCGTCCCCGCCCGGCGGCAGGGCGGTCGCGCCCGATTCCGGCAACGCCGCGAGCGCCGCCAGCCGGTCGGGCAAGGTCGGGTGCGTGTCGTAGACCGTACGCCGCTTGCCCTGCAATTGCTCACGCACGTCCTCCTCCACCGCCCGCGCGATCTCCCCCTCGCTCAGGAAGCGCCCGAACCCCTCCGCATAGGGCGGCCGGTAGCCCGATTCCAGCACCGGCGCGACGAATTCCGCCAGATATCGGGCGAATACCGTATTCGCGCCGTGGGTCTTGCGCAGCCCGGAGGCGACGCCGCGCGCGCCGGTGAGGCGGGCGGCGAAGGCGTCGGCCGCCAGTTCCTGCCGGCGCGACACCGCGCGCGTGGCCAGCAGGAAGAGCTTGCCGAACCAGAGGAACGGGAAGTGGAGCAGGACGGAAAGGCGGGCCATGGCCGCGATCGTGCGCCCGATGGCCTCGCGCGCGCGGTAGAGCCAGGGGCCGAGCCGGGTCTCGCCGCCGTGGTAGTGGCCGAATTCGTGCGCCAGCACGCCGCGCAGTTCGTCCACGCCGAGGACGCGCAGGAGCGCGAGGCCGAGCCCCAGGATGCGTCGCCGCCGGAAGCCGAACAACCCGCCCCATTCGGCGACGAAGGCGTTCACGTCGGGCAGGAGGTAGACCTCGGCGGGCGGAGCTTCGCCGGCGGCGCGCGCGATCGCGTCGATCTCGGCAAAGAGGCGCGGGTGCCGCGCCCGCTCGAGCAGCGGGCCGGGCGGCTCGAAGAGCTGGGAGCGCGGAAAGACCGACCAGAGCAGGAACGACGCGCACGCCGGGAAGAAGAGGAGCAGGATCTGGGCGGGCTCGCCCCCGGCCAGCGCGGCCAGATAGGCCTGGTACAGGAGATACCCGGCGAGACCGAGGTGGGCGCCGTAGAACCCGGCGATCAGGACGAGCGCGGCCGCCGTGCGCAACAGGATCAGCACGTACGCACCTCCCCAGGGAAGCTCCTCGCGGTCGCCGGATTCTAGCGTACAGGAAGCACCGGGCGCAAGCTCCGGGTGGAGGGGGCGCGCCGGGAGTCCGCATGCGGCATCCCCCGGAGGAGGCCGTGCCGCGCCCGGGGGCGGGCGCCTCCCGGACGGCGCCGGAGAGTCCATTGCCTCCGCCCGCGACCGGCCGTGCCATCCCAAGAGCGTCCCAGTTTTGCGGGACCAGCCTCTCCGCAGCTCCAGCGCCCCAACCCTCCAAGAAACGCAATCACAGAGACCCGGCGGCGCGGGCGAGGACGCCCGCGCTCCCAGGGGTCACTTGAGGAAGCGGCATCCGGCAATCGGCATTCGGCATCCCGTAGTCTACAGTCCGCTATCTACATTCTACTTCTACTGTGCGGGTTCCCTCCATCGGGCCGCGCTGCCGGCGAGCGGTCCGCGGCCGGTGTTTGTAGTACCGGGCTTTAGCCCGGGTTAGTTCGCCGGGCTTCCGCCCGGCGTCCCACGAGCTGGCACCCGGCAAGGGGGGACCGTCCGGGCGGGATTCGCAGCCCGTTGGCAGCCGGGCTAAAGCCCGGCCGGAGACCCGGGCTGAAGCCCGGTACTACATGCTTCCCCGTGGGCCGCTTCTCGGCGCGCAGCAGGCGATAGCCCGCGAGATCGAATTCGCGCGTGGCCGACCAGCGCACGTGCACCGGGTGCGGCCGCCGCGACGCCCGGATACGCTGCCGGCCCTGGAATCCACCGACGGAGGGAGACTCGATGACTGGAAATCCGCCCGCGTGCCTCGGTTGGCTCAACGCGGTCTTGACGATCGGAGAGCTGCTGGCGACCGCTCAAGCGGGCCGGGAAGGGAAGGCGCGCGGGCTGGCCGCCGAAAACCGACGACTCCGCACGGACCTGGAGTGCCGGGATGCGGAGGTCCGTTTGCTGCGCGAGCGGTTGGAGGGGATGAAGCCGGCGACGCGGCCGCGATACACACCCGCAGCGCAGGCCGCCATCCTGTGGCACGGGGCGCGATACGGGATCTGCCTGAAGGAGCTCGCGCGCCGCTTTGTGGTCGGCTTCGCCACGCTCCGGGGATGGTTGCGACGGCTGCCGAAGTCGCCGCCACGCGGCGAGGCGCCGGCCAAGGGACGGCCGCTGCTTCCGCTGGTGATCGAACACCTGATCCACATCCTGCGGTTCGAGAATCCGTGTTGGGGCACGCGGCGCATCGCGCAGGTGCTCGCGAAACTGGGGATTCGGGTGTCGCGCTCGGCTGTTCAGCGCGCGGTACGACGTCGGCCGCCCAAGCGACCGCCCGGGACCAAGGTGGACGGCACGAATGGCGCACGCCGCAGGCGCAAGCGCGCCGGCGTGAAGGCGCGGCGACCGGACCACGTGTGGCTGATGGACATCACGCGGGTCAATCTGCTATTCGGTCTCGTGACCGTGCACATCGCGGCGGTGTTGGATGCCTACACGCGTGCGATCGTCGCCATCGACCTGTGCGCGCGGGAGCCGACGGCGGCGTGGATGTGCAAGCTCCTGGATGCGGCCATCACCGTGGCGGGCCGCGCTCCCCGGCACCTGATTACGGACCAGGGAGCGCAGTTCACGGCCAAGCGGTTCAAGCGGCTGGCGCGGCGGCGCAAGATCCGGCGTCGTTTCGGTGCGGTGGGCGAGCATTCGTCGGTCGCGCTGATCGAGCGTCTCTGGCGCACGCTGAAGTACGAAGCGCTTCCGCTGTGGAGCGGCTTCCTGCCGCCGGGGGAGTTGCGCCGCTACGTCCGTCGCTGGGCCTCCTGGTATCGCCTGGAGAGAGTTCACCAGGGCATCGAGGGGCTGACGCCTGCCGAGATGTCCCACGGGAGAGCGCGGCGATACCGGTCGGCAGCGGAACTGGCGGGCACCGAAGGCTGGAGCTTGGTCAGGTCGTTCTTCGAAGGCGACCCGGGGCTGCCGGTCTACCGCTTGCGCAAGGTGGCGTAGATCGCGCATCCCCCACCCTCCCGGCGGTAGGGCCGCTGCCGCTCCGCCCCGCGGTCTCCGGAGACCGGGAAAACGCCGTATCCGTCGCCCCAAACTCCCATCGCGGACCCTCCGGTGCCTGCCCGAGTCATGGTTTTCACCCCCTCCGCCTGGCATCCCGCCCCCCATTCGAGGCCGCCCAGACCCTCGCCGGAGTTTTGGGCCGCTACACACCGCGCGCTCATAACGGTATTCGCAGATCCGCGTGAATACAAAGTTAGCAAAGCCGAAATCCCTACACATCTCCACAAAACGCGAGGAAACGACTACCGTGCCTGGTAGACCACGGGGAACGAACACATCCTCTCCGTTCCAGCTGTCCTGGGCGATAACTAGGCTTCTTACCGCAAGAATTTCCTTGGAGCGCCTACAGTAGGCGCAAATGACGCCGCCGGACCGGCTTATCACGGAGTGTTCTTCATCGACCGTAGGCGGCCCATACTTGGGGCGCGCCGTCAGAAATTTGGGAGCCTGGGCGACATCCCCGCCCTTTCCTCTGACTTGAACAACCTCCACTTGCCTGAATCTAGAATACCCTATCAAATGGCGTGCCCGGAATGCCTTGACGAATCGCAGCGAAACGAGCAGGTCGGTGCCATACGCTAGATCCCCGAACCCGCCCGGCGCAGTCATCAGTACAACTCGGCGAGGGGGCAGCCACTCAAGTGGGCCTGTCGGGCGCGAGCATACTGGGCACTGCTCCGCCTCACCGACCCGGATGCGGCCGAAGGGCTCGTATTCGAATCCGTGAACCGCTTCGTCGATGCCCGCCCCGCGTAGAATGAAGAAATCCATTCCGCTACCTCGTCCCCTCGGGCCCGAGTCCACCTGGAAACCTGGATGCGAGGTCCGCCTCAGTACGATTGAGATCTTGGAGGAACTTCTCGAAGTCCGCTGGCGAATTCCGGGGACACGAAACGCATCTGTATTCGCTGGACTGCTGCCTGTACTGTCATGGAGGCTACGGCGCGTCCAATTCGTGCTATGCTGGCCATAGTAGTGTTGAGACAGGTCGAGGTCAAACGCAATGTGCTCGTCACTCTCCCGGGCAAGCGAGCCTCTCGCTTCCAGCACGAATACAGATGCGTTTCGTGCCCCCGGAATCCATGAAGACGATCGACCGCGCGAGCGGGGAGCTCGAAGCGTTCGTCTACGGCCGCCTGGAGCCGAATGGTCCGGATCCGACCGGGGCCGCGGAGTTCGAGACCTGGGACCAGGACGACGACAATCCGATGGAGCTGATCGGGGGGTGGGTACTCCCCATGAGTCCTGGCAACTTCAAGGCGAGCCGCACCGGTTCGCTCCTCGCCGTGCTGCTCCCCTTCATCACCGCCCGGGGCCGGTCGCTCTCGATCGACGCGCGGCATCGACTGCCGCGGCCCGGCGCGACCGTGGTGTTCCCCGACATTGCCGTGCACTCCGTCGCGGAACCGCCCTGCCTGCCGGGCACGGAGTCCGTCGGGCGGGTCCCCGAGCTGGTGGTGGAGATCCCGGGGAAGCGGACTTTCGAGCGCGACATGGCGCCGCACGGCGCGAGGTTCCTCGCCTACCAGATGAGCGGCGTGCGCGAGTACTACTACACCTGGCCGGACGGGACCGGGGCGGCGGGCTTCGTGCTCGCGGACGGCGTCTTCGCTCCGCTACGGCAAACGCCCGATGGCTACTTCGCGAGTCCGCTGCTGGGCGTTGAGCTCCGGCTGGTCGAAGCGGCGGTGCGCGGGTAGGCGCACCGGGTGCGGGGGCGGGCGCAGCGCCGTCGCGTACGTTCGCGGGATCGCCGGGTGGGAGCGGGGCGGCGGCGGGCGCAGGAGTCAGGGAAGCGGGGAGTTGTGTGGCGGCGGCGGTGCTGTCGGTAGCGGGCGGGATCACGGGCAGTCGCGCGCGGCTGGACCGCGACGTGGGGGGGGATTCCCGGCACGCAGGGCCGCGGCCGGCAGAGGGATCAAAGCTGGCGTAGGCCACACCTCCCCCACCCTTCCGGCGGCAGGGCCGCCACCACTCGGACTCGCGACCGTCGGCGACCTCGGATTCGCACGTGGCCGACCAGCGCACGTGCACCGGTTGCGGCGGACGCGAAGCCCGAATACACTGCGGGCACTGGAATCCACCGACGGAGGGAGACTCGATGACTGGGAATCCTCCCGCGAGCCTCGGCTGGCTCAACGCAGTCTTGACGATCGGAAAGCTGCTCGCGACCGCTCAAGCGGGCCGGGAGGGGAAGGCGCGCGGGCTGGCCGCCGAAAACCGACGACTGCGCACGGAGCTGGAGTGCCGGGACGCGGAGGTCCGGTTGTTGCGCGGGCGGCTGGAGGGGATGAAGCCGGCGACGCGGCCTCGATACTCGACTGGGGCGCAGGTCGCCATCCTGTGGCACGGAATGCGATACGGCATCTGCATGAAGGAGCTCGCGCGCCGCTTCGTGGTCGGCCTCGCGACGCTCCGGGGGTGGTTGCGACGGCTGCCGAAGTCGCCGCCGCGTGGCGAGGTGCCGGCCAAGGGACGGCCGCCGCTTCCGCTCGTGATCGAGCACCTGATCCACATCTTGCGGCTGGAGAATCCGCGTTGGGGCACGCGGCGCATCGCGCAGGTGCTCGCGAAGCTGGGGATTCGCGTGTCGCGCTCCGCCGTCCAGCGCACTATCCGCCACCCTGTCCCTCCCTTTCCGACCCTCCGGTGCCTGCCCGAGTCATCGTTTTCACCCCCTCCGGCGGCCATCCCGACCCCCATTCGAGGCCGCCCAGACCCCCGCCGGACTTCTTGGCCGCTACACTGCATTACACTACACCGCTACAGCTCGTACTTGAGTGGGGTCAAGTCCTCCGCGCAGTATTGCGGCAACTCACAGTCTCCCACTTCCTCAGACCGTAGAATCGTCGCCCCGGCCGCAACGTTGAGGAGACGGAAGAACCCAAGTGTCGAATCGTCATCACAGACGATCACAACCTTCTTGCCATGTTCCCAACATCGCGCGATCAAGCGACCGTAAAACCAGGACTCGCCGTCGATCCTCTGAAGGCAAATCAACACCTTCTGGAGACCCCGGCCCGATTTCTCGATCAACCTCGCTGCGGTACCTGCGACCCTATAGCACTCGGAGGAGCAGTGCCCGGAGGGATCCAAGGCGAAGATTGCCCACTCGCCCATGCGGAGGTACCGAAAATCGTGCGTCTCCATTACTGCCTCCCGACACTTCGCTACCCGAGCAACGGTGTCCTTGGATGACGTCCGGTCCGAGCGGCCGTCGTTTGTTACAAGTCGCGCGTCAATTGGCCGACGAGGTCCCCCCGGGCGGAATCGCCTCGTCTCCCATGTGGCCACCCCACATAGCGCCCCCTCGCATCTCTGCAGAGTTTATCATAGCGTCATAGAACTCTGGGTTCTGTTCTTGCGTAACGATTCTCCCCGTTTCGACTCCGTTGCGGTTCGGGACACGCGCGCCTGCCCCCCCGATCTCCGCCCCGGTGTTTCTCGTACTCGTACTCGTACTCGTACTCGAACGCCCAGGGTATTCGAGTACGAGTACGAGTACGAGATACGAGTACGACGTGCGCCGTCTTCTCGATGCGTGCGGCCGGTACGGTCGAGACCCGGCAGCGGACATGCCGCCTGCCCCCCGCCCCCCCCCGCCCCCGCGCCCCCCTCCTCATTGACACCCCCCTCCGCCCCGCCTTATACTGCCCGCGGTCCTTCCGACGCATGCCTTGGAGACCCGGCATGATGCTGCCCCACCCGCTCCCCCGCCCCCT
>JACRIP010000286.1 GCA_016220045.1 Planctomycetota bacterium | reverse complement strand
GCAGGACTGTTAATCCCTACTGCTGAGAGTCGTGAAGCCCCGTCCGCGATTCAGGGCACGGTAATCACCCAATCGCAGGACGAATCGGCGTTCGCACCGGCCTACAGGCGACGCGCGAGTTGAACTTGGGACTCGTGAGACATTGGACCTTGGACTCCTTGGGACATTGGACTCCGTGGGACTTTAGACTCGTTGGACTTGGGACTTTGGACTCGTGGGACTTGGGACTTTGGACTCGTGGGACCTGGGACTCGATACGGTGTAGGTTCATGACCGACGGCGCAGCTCCGAGCGGGTCGGCCCCGGCCGTGGCGATGCGCGGCATCACCAAGGTCTTTCCCCGGGTCGTGGCCAACCGCAACGTCGACCTGACCGTGGCGGCGGGGGAGATCCACGCGGTCATCGGCGAGAACGGGGCGGGCAAGTCCACCCTGATGAAGATCCTGTACGGTCTGCAGACGCCGGACGCGGGCGCGGTGGAACTCTTCGGCGCTCCGCTGCGTCCGCACACGCCCGCCGCCGCCATTCGCGCGGGCCTCGGCATGGTGCACCAGCATTTCATGCTCATCCCGCCGCTCACCGTGGCCGAGAACGTCGTGCTCGGCCAGGAACCGACGCGCCTGGGCCTCTTTCTCGACCGACGCGCCGCCGCCCGGAAGATCGAGGAACTGTCGCAGACCTATCGCCTCTCGATCGATCCGCGTGCGCGCGTCGAGACCCTGTCGGTCGGGCAGGAGCAGCGCGTCGAGATCGTCAAGGTGCTCTACCGCGGCGCGCGCGTGCTCATCCTCGACGAACCGACCGCCGTGCTCACGCCGCCCGAAGTCCAGGAGCTCTACGGCATCCTGCGCGCCCTCAAGGCCCAGGGCAAGACCATCCTGTTCATCACCCACAAGCTGAACGAGGTGATGGCGATCACCGACCGGGTGACCGTCATGCGGCATGGCGAGGTGGTTGGCCGGGTGAATACCGCAGAGACCTCGAAGAGCGAACTGGCGCGGCTGATGGTCGGCCGGCCGGTGCTTTTCGAGGTCGAGAAGCCGCCGCAGGTGCGGGGCGGGCCGGTGCTGCGCGTGGCCGGGCTGGGGGCGAACGGTCCGCGCGGCCTGCCCGCGGTGCGCGACGTCGGCTTCGAGCTGCGCGCGGGCGAGATCCTGGGCATCGCCGGGGTCGAGGGGAACGGCCAGACCGAGCTGATCGAGGTGCTCGCGGGCCTGCGCCCCGCCACCGCCGGGTCGGTGACGCTCGACGGCGCGGAGATCCTGCGGCCGGTTCCCTTCCGTGCCCAGCGGCGCGCCGACCCGGGCGCCCTGCTCGGACTCGGACTGGGGCATATACCCGAGGACCGGCACAAGCGCGGCCTGGTGCTCGACTACTCGGTGGCCGACAACCTGGTGCTCGGCCGCCATCGCCGCCCGGAGTTCACCGGCGCCGTGCTGCGGCGCGGCCGGGCGCTCGCCGTCCACGCCGCGGAACGGGTGCGCGCCTTCGACATCCGGCCGCCGGATCCCGAACTGCCCGCGAGCGCGCTCTCGGGCGGCAACCAGCAGAAGATCGTGGTCGCGCGCGAACTGGCGCGCGAACCCCGCGTGCTGCTGGCCTGTCAGCCGACGCGCGGCGTGGACATCGGCGCGATCGAGTTCATCCATCGTCGGCTCATCGAGGAGCGCAGCCGCGGCAAGGCGGTGCTCCTGGTCTCGGCCGAGCTCTCCGAGATTCTCTCGCTCGCGGACCGCATTCTGGTGATGTACGGCGGTCGCATCGTCGGCGGCGTCGAGCGCGAGTTCGCGGACGAGGTCGTGCTCGGACGGTTGATGACCGGCGGTTGACGCGCGCGCGGGCGAAAGTCTGGCGCCGGTTCGGATTGTCCCATTGTCGCAGTGTCTCATTGTTACATTTGCGCCGTGATGCCGCGCCGGTGCACCGCGGCCGCCTTCGGCGAGAGCGGTCACCGGGACCTTTGTAGGGGCGCCCCTTGTGGGCGCCCTGGCGTGGCGCGCCGGATCGGCCACTCTGGTAGCAGGCATTGCATCCGGCGCCTGCCGGCCCATGTGGACTCGTCCACGCATCGGCCTCAGGGATTCAATGAGACAGTGGGACAATGTGACAATGAGACAATCCGAGAGGCAATCCGAGCGGCAAGGTGATAATCGGCAGCACCAAGGACTCTTCGCTTGAGCGCATTCCTCCGCCTCCTGTCGCTGCCCGTTCGGCTGCTGGCGTACCCGTTCACGCGGGTCTTCGCGGCGCTGCCGGCGCGCGACCAGCGGCTGCTGCTCACCCGGCTCCTGCCCCCGCTCTGCGCCGTCGCCTGCGCCTTCGCCTGCGGCGCCGCCGGCCTTGCCCTCATGGGCTACGCGCCGGGCCAGGCCGTGGTCGATATCTGGAAGGGCGCGCAGATCGGCAAGTGGGGTTTCCGCGACGATTTCGGGAAGATCCTGTATAACGCGACGCCGCTCCTGTTCACCGGCCTCGCGGTCGCCGCCGCCTTCCGCACCGGGCTCTTCAATATCGGCGCGGGCGGGCAGATGCTGGTCGCCTGCCTGGCGTGCGCCTGGGTGGGCGCGCATCGCGGCGTGCGCGGCGACGTTGCGGTGACGATCGCGGTGCTCGGCGGCCTGTCCGCGTTCGCCGCCGCCGCCTGGGCGGGCGCCCACGCGCCCCGGCCCGGCGTCCCCGGCCGCTCCCACCTGCCGGCCGGCGTCATCGCCCTCTCCGTGCTCGGCCCCATCGTCGCCACGCTCGTGATCGGTCTCGACGCCCTTCCCGGCGCGTTCCGCCTCCCGCTCGCCGTCGGCGCCGGCATCGCCGCCGGCGCACTCTGGGGCGCCATTCCCGGTCTCCTGAAAGCCTGGCGCGGCGCGCATGAGGTCATCATCACCATCATGATGAACTTCATCGCCGCCGCCCTTACCGGCTATCTCGCCACCTATCCGCTCAAGGAAAGCGCCGGCGCGCTGATCCCCCAGACCGCGGAAGTCGTGGAGGGCATGCGCATCCCGCGCCTCCCCGCATTGCTCGCGTCGGTCATCGAGCTTCCCCCCTACGTGCAGGCGAACCTGTCCCTCGGCGTCGGCCTCGCGTTGGCCGTCGCCGTCTGGGTCTTCCTCTGGCATACGCGCTGGGGCTACGAACTGCGCGCGGTCGGGCTCAACCAGTCGGCCGCCGAGTACGCCGGCATCCGCGTCGGCCGTTCGATCTTCCTCGCCATGGCGCTCTCCGGCGCGCTCGCCGGGGCGACCTGCCTGGATTTCGTCTGCGGCCAGAAGTACCGCTATATGCACGACGACGCCTTCGCCTATGCGCAAAACGGGTTTCTCGGCATTGCCGTCGCCCTGCTCGGGCACAACCACCCCGGCGGGGTCGTGGTCGCCGCCTTCTTCTTCGGGTCGCTGGTCCACCTGGGCAGCCTGGTCGATGTCAATACCACCATCCCGAAGGACCTGGTGCTGGTCCTGCAGGCGGTGATCATCCTCTTCCTGATCGTGGGCAATGAGATTTTCCGGCGCCTGGCGGAGCGTCGCGCCGCGGCGATGGCCCGCCTCGCGCGCGGCTCCGACACCGAGGTGCGCCGGCGCGCCGCTCCGGAGGTTGCCTGAACCATGGGCGTAGCACACGACCTTTGGAACATCCTGTGGGACATCGAGACCGCGACCGGCATGGTGCGGCTCTCGATTCCGCTGCTCCTCGCCGCCCTGGGCGGGCTTTTCTCCGAGCGCTCGGGTGTCGTCAATATCGCGCTCGAAGGGATTATGCTCAACGGCGCCTTCGCGACCGTCGCGGTCACGCATGCGCTGACTCATCCGGCCGTCGGCGCTCTCCCCGCCGGGCCCTGGGCGGGCGATGCGGCCCTGGCCCCGCTCGCGCCCTGGGTCGGGGTCGCGGCCGGCATCCTCGCCGGCGTGCTCACCGCCCTCGTCCACGCGCTCGTCACGGTCACGGCGAAGGCCGACCAGATCGTCAGCGGGGTGGGCATCAACCTGCTCGCCGTCGGCACGACGCAGTTCCTCTGCTTCCGGCTCTTCCAGAGCACCTCGAACTCGCCCACCGTGCCCTCGATCGGCCCGCTCGATCTCGGGCCGATCCAGGACGGCGCCTGGGGCCGGCTGCTGCTAGGGTATTCACCTTTGGCCTATCTGGCGTTCGGCGTGCTCCTCGCCGCGCACCTCGTGCTCTTCCACACCACCTTCGGCCTGCGCCTGCGGGCGGTCGGCGAGCACCCGCGCGCCGCGGATACGCTCGGCGTCTCGGTCGCGGGCTTCCGCTACGCGGGCGTGCTGATCAGCGGCGGGCTGGCGGGCCTGGCCGGCGCCTACCTCGCCAGCGACGTCGCGCAATTCACCCAGAACATGACCGCCGGCAAGGGCTATATCGCCCTCGCCGCCATGATCCTCGGCAAGTGGACGCCCTTCGGCGCCCTCGGCGCCTGCTTCCTCTTCGCCTTCGCGCAGAAATTCCAGTTCGCGCTGCGCGGCGCGCCCTCGCCGTCGCTGCAGGCGATCCCCTCGCAGTTCACCGATATGATCCCCTACCTGCTGACCATTCTGGTGCTGGCGGGGCTGGTCGGGCGGGCGAAAGCGCCGGCCGCGCTGGGCAAGCCGTACGAAGAGTAGCGGACAACCCCCGGATTCCACCGAAACGGATCTTTCACATCGAGGCGATCGGCATGAAGACCACGATCCGCATCCTGGCGACCCTGCTGTGCGTGGCCGGCGCCGCGCTGGTGTATTCGCAGGAGGCGGGTGCCCCGCCCGCCGCCCCGCCCGCGGCGGCGCCGGGCAAGGTGAAAAACGTGATCTTCCTGATCGGCGACGGCATGGGCCCGGCGGCGATCACGCTGGCGCGGCTGGTCCTCTGCGGCGCGGACGGGCGGCTCGCCCTCGACGGGTTCCCGGCGACGGGATTCGCGCTCACGCACGCCGCCAACTACTGCACGACCGACTCGGCGGCGGCGGCGACGGCGCTCGGTTCCGGGTACAAGACGAACAATCAGACGATCGGCCGGACGCCGGCGGGCGAAGCCCGCACCAACATCGCCGAAATGGCCTATGCACGTGGGCGGGCCGTCGGCATCGTGACCACGACGACCGTGACCCATGCGACGCCGGCGGGTTTCTATGCGCACGTAGAGGAGCGCGGCGCGGAGCGCGCGATCGCGGAAGGCCTCGTCGCCGACCCCTGGCCGCAGGTCGTGCTCGGCGGCGGCGGGAAGGAGTTCGATGACGCGGCGCGGGCGGCGATGACGGGCAAGGGCTTCGCCGTATGTAAGACGCGCGCCGAGCTGTTGGCCGCGCAGGGCCCGAAACTGCTGGGTCTTTTCACGGCGTCGCACATGACCCCGGAGATCGACCGCGATCCCGAGTCCGAGCCGAGCCTGGTGGAGATGCAGCGCGCGGCGCTGGCCCGTCTGTGCGAGCACCCGCAGGGCTTTTTCCTGATGGTCGAGGGCGGCCGCATCGACCATTCGGCGCACTCGCATGACGCGGCAGGCATCGTGCGCGAGATGGGGAGTTTCGACGCGGCGGTCAAGGAGGCGCGGGCGTTTGCCGCGGGCCGCAACGACACGCTGGTGCTGATCACCTCCGACCACTCGACCGCCGCGCCGGCGATCACGGAGAACCTGGACGTCGAAGGCCTGAAGAAGGTGACCGCTTCCTCGGAGCGCGTGGCCAACGACATCCTGAAGGGTGGCGTGGAGATCCGCGCCGCCGTGCAGAAGGGATACGGCGTGACCCTCACGGACGCCGAGGTCGCCGAGGTGGCCGGCGCGCTGGCGGCGGAGAAGGGCGGGCAGCGGTACATCCTGCAGACGCTGCTGGCGGACCGGGTGAGCCGCAAGTTCGGCGTGGGCTTCCTGCCGTTGGAGGTGCTGGCGACGCAGAAGAGCAGCAAGGGTCACGACGGCGGCATGGTGGGGGTGTTTGCGTTCGGGCCGGGCGCCGAGACTTTCGTCGGGGTGCAGGACAACACGGAGATCCCGAAGAAGCTGGTGCGGCTCCTGGGCTGGCCGGAGGCGGAGCTGGGCGCGAAGCGGTAGGGCTGCCACGCCAAGCGCCGTCCCAGCCAGACGGGCCGTCCGCTGTGCCAAGCACCGGTGATCGGCCATCCCGCTCGTTTGTAGTTCCGCCTTCCGAGGCTGTCGCAAAGGGCATCGGAGGGCGGAATCCGCGACCTGGCGGGGCGGACACAGGGGTCCGCCCCTACGCCCAATCACGGTTTCTGCTAGGG
>JACRIP010000290.1 GCA_016220045.1 Planctomycetota bacterium | reverse complement strand
GGCCGCAGCCCCGCCGGCACGTCCACCGGGACCATCGTTCCCGCCCGCGCCTCAAGCGCCGGCAGCGCGGCCGCGGTCCCGACCACGCGCACGTCCCCGAAGGAGGCCGGCGGGGTCAGGGGTTTGCCGCAGACCGGGCAGACGACCTCGCGGTCCGGCGCAAAGTCGCGCACGTTGAAATTCATGCGGCAGTCGGCGCAGCGCAGGACGGTCTTGTCCTGCTCCGCCAGCACTTCGCGCACCTGGGCGCGCGTGAGGACGCCGCGCCCGACCAGGATCTCCCCCAGCCGCAGCCGGATGCCGCGCTCCGCGAGCCGCGCTTGCGCGCGCAACGCATGATCGATCTGGTCGCGGGCGGCCAGACCCTGTGCGATCAGCCGCTCCCCGAAAGAGGCGTCCTCCGTCCGGCGATGCGCCCCGCCCGGCTGCCCCTCGCGCAGGAATTCCTGGGCGGCGACCAGTTCCTGGAGCAGCGCCGGCGTGACCAGCTTGCGCTGGACGAAAAGCGCGCCGATCGGCGGCGGGACCGCGCCGCGCCGCGCCACGGCGTCCTGTTCCGCCAGGCAGGCCTCGATCTGCGCGGGCGTGACCAGGGCGCGGCGTTGGGCAATCTGGCCGAGCAAGGTGTCGTCGGTCGGGTCCATGAGACAGTCGCAAAAGGCGCCGAAAAAGCCGCATTCGTGAGCCGGCGGGGCGGACCCGGGGGTCCGCCCCTACGCCCGGCCACGGACTCGGGTACGCGCGGGCACAGCGGTCCGCCCGGCCACGGACTCGGGTAGGGGCGGACCCCTGTGTCCGCCCCGGGGTGGCCCGGCCAGCCCAGCTTGCGACAGCCTCCCATGGCGGCTCCCATCATGGAGGCGGCCGGGTCCTCACCGCGGGCGACAGCCGGAGGCCTATCATTCTTCGTCGCGCGGGGGACGAACGCAACGGTTTTCGGCGATCGGTCGGGGCAGGAGCGCGATCAGGGCGAGCCCCACGGAGACCACGGCGGCCAGGGCCAGGGCCCAGCCCGCGTGCGTCGGGGCGACCACGCGCCGGAAATTCGCCATGGCAGCGAGACAGACGGCCGTGACCGCAGCGCCGGGAGCGAGCACCGCGAGCACGGCGAGGGCACGCGCCAGGCGGCGGCGCGTCAGCGTCAGCGGCGCGACCAGCCAGGCGGGAAGGAGGACGACCGCGGAAGCCACCGCCGCCCCGGCAGCGCAGGCCACGGTCGCGCCCGCGAGCACGAGCGCGAGCGGCAGCGCGCCGCGCGGCAGTTCCCCGGCGCCGCGGCGGACGCGCGCGAGCAGCAGCAAGGGCGCGAGCGCTGCCGCGACGGCCAGACGCAACGCCCAGGACGGGAAAACCCAGGCGCCGCAGGTCAGGTACTCGATTTCCGCTTCGGCTACACCCGAGTCGGCGCGCGGCAGCTCGGGCCGATCCGCCAGCGCCAGCACCAGGACCTCCAGCGCGCGCCCCGCGGCGGTCAGGCGCGCGCGGTCCACCTTGTCGAGCGTGTCGCTCGGCTGGTGGTAATCCGGATAGAAGCGCGCGAAGGAGCAATCGGAGAGGAAGAGGGCCGGCACCCCGCGCTCGGCGAAGGCGCCCGAGTCGCTTTCGAAGGGGGTGATGAAGTGCCGAAAGATGACGTGGTAGACGGGGAAGAGGATGGGGTCGCCGAAGTGGAGGGGGCGGCCGGCGTCGCGACCCGCGGCGAGGGTGAGGGCGGCGAGCCAGCGCGGGGCGAGCCCGCCGCCGGCCGGGCGCGTCTCGGGTGGTTGCCGGAAGCCGGTCGGGAAGGTGTGGAGGACGGGGATGCCGTCCTTCCAGCCGAGCATTTCGGTCGAGAGCGCGACGCGGTAGTCGGCGAGCCGCCCGGCGGCGGCCTCTTCGGCGACCCAGGCGCGGGAGCCGAGCAGGCCGCGCTCTTCGAGATCGACGGCGGCAAGGACGACCGTGCGCGGGAGCGGGCGCGCGGCGAAGACCGGGGCGAGTCCGGCGAGCAGGGCGACGGCGGTGCCGTCGTCGAGGGCGCCCGGGGCGCCGGGCACGGTGTCGAAGTGGCCGATGACGGCGATGCGCTCGGCGGCGAGGGGACCGTCGCCGGGGAAGGTGGCGATCAGGTTGTTGCCGGAGAGCGTGTCGCGGGCGACGAAAGGCCGCCGCGCGAGGGTGGCGGCGCCCCAGCCGGCGGCGTCGGCGCACACGGCCGCGAAGGCGCGGGCGCGGACGCTCTCCTCGGCGCGGGGACCGCACGCGAGGAGCGCCGTGAGCATGCGCCACGCGGCGGCGTCATCGAAGCGATAGGAGGAGCGGTCGAAGGAGGCGCGGGAGAAGGCAGGGGCGACGGCGACTCCCGCGGATGCGGGGCTGATGATCGCGGCGGGGAACAGCGCGCGGGGGATCTCGCGCCCCTGCCAGGCGCCCGCGAGGAGGACGACGAGCGGGCCGAGGTAGGCGAGGCGGTGGGCGGCGGGGCGGCGATCGCGCATGGGGCCCTCGAGGAGGCGTGGGAAGGAGCGGAGAGTCAGGGGGCAGGACGACGAAGATAGCCACCGAACACACGGAACACACCGAGAGGAGGCTTTTTTTTGAAGGGGCCGGCGGGCGCGCAGCACGTCCCGGGCCGGGCGCTGCCGCCATGGCACGAGGCCGGCGGACGGACCCGCGCCGACCGCGTGCGCAGTTTTGCCGGCAGAAGCGGTCGCAAATGGGTCGCGCCGGCCCCGCCCCCGGCACGGCGCCCGGCAAGAGTCGTCTGTAGGGGCCCTCCCTTCTGGCCGCCCCAGCGTGGCCGACCAGGCAACGGTTGCCGGCCCTGCCACCATGGGGCGGGCACAAGGCCCGCCCCTACAAGACCGCGGGTTCCGCGCGGTCCACCCCACATGCCGCAGCTCTTGCGACCGCATCTCCAGGTACGAAACGAGGGGCGCGCGCCGCTACGACGCACGCCCCTCGCGAAATCACCGTTCAGCTTGCGCGCTACGCCCTCCGCCCTACTTGCCCAGCGCCTCCACGACCTTTTTCGCGCGCTCGAGCTCCGCGCCCTTCAGATCCTTCAGCGCGCTCGGCAGCGCCTCGCGATACGCCCGCAGACCGAGCGCGTCCGGACCCGCGATCCACTCTCGTAGGGCCTGGATCCGGCGATCGCGCTCCTCGACCTTGACGAAGGGCCCGACCGCCTGCCCGGACGCGTGATCTTCGGGCAGCTTGATCTGACCCGCGCCCGCGCCGGTCGCCAGCTTCTGCGTCAGCGTCCGGTAGGCATGGTCCGCGACCCGCTTGGGAACATAACCCGGCGGCGCCTCCTGCGCGGCCCAGTCGGTCACCGGCCGCAAGTCGCCGAGCGCCGCCGCGAAAAGCAGGTAGGTCTCCTGCGTCTCGGCGAGCAGGCTGCCGTCGAGCACGCGCGCCCGCGACTCCGGCGCATCCTCGCCGTACCACTGGAGCAGAAGCGCGGCGCCGCGCCCGCCCAGCGTGCCGAGCACCACGCGCAGCCCGGTCAGGCAGCGCGGCTTTTTGTCCTGGACCAACAGCCGATGCAGGAGCTCGACGTCCTCGGCCTTGTCCGGGTCGAAGGCCGCCTTCACCGCCGCCACCTGCTTCTCGTCCCCGAGCTTCTCGGCATCGAGCCGGAAGAAGAGGAGCGCGAGCTGGTCGCGCCGACGCCCCTCCGCCACGGCCAGCTCCGGACACCGCCGGTTCAGCTCCTCGGGCGGCGGCAGGTCGCCTCCGCCGCCTCCGCCCGCGCCGGCCGGCTGGACGGGCGGCTCGGCCTCGCCGCCGCCGCCGTCATCCCCCGCCGGCTCCTGCGCGAACGCGACGCCCGCCGCCGCGCCCATGCAGAGGACAAACGCCGCCAGCGCCGCCGGGCCGAAACCCGCGCGGCGTCGCGACGTCAACGATCCGGGGTTCTCCCTACTGGAAGCTCCAGTAGTCATTGATGTTCTCTTCCTTGTTCATCAGGCGCAGGGTCTCTTCGTCGCCCTTCCCCTCCAGGTAGCTTTCGATGAAGACCGCGCTGGTCTTCCAGCTCGAGGCGGAATCGGTGGTGAAGAAGAGCTTCCCGGCATTGAAGACGTACCAGTAGTACGGCCCGGCGTAGCAGGAGTTCAGGAAGATCGCGTCCCACTTCTTCGCGGGCATGTCGGCCGAGCCGGCCTTGACGACGATGCGCTGGTTGGGCTCGCCGTGCTCGCCGGCGCCCATCGAGTAGTGATAGTCGAGCCACTTCTTGGTCCCGCGGGTCAGGGTGTGGCGCGAGCCGCTCCCGCCGTTGAGCGGATAGCGCGCGTGATCGTAGGTGCCGTGCTTGCCGCGCACGTCGAAGCCGCCGACCTGCACCGGGTCGAATTTCGCGCTGGTCGTGCTGTCGTCGGCGTACTCCGCGTCCTCGAACAGCAATCCGGGATGGTCCTGATGGTCACGCAGGTAGGGCCAGTTGACCGGCACCTGGTCGTCGGCGATGTTCATGAACTCCTTGACCGACTTGTAGCCGGTCTCGAAGGAGTAGCCCATGCCGAAGTTGGAGTGGCCATCGTAGGCGATCACGGCGTTGGGGGTGGACATGGCGATCTTGGCGAGTTTCTCGGTGTCCCAGATGTAGACGGCCCAGAAGGTCGCCTTGCCGTTCTTGTCCTTGCCCGGGACGATGGTCGGATTGGTGCGGCTGTCCTTCCGGTTCGAGCTCAGGTAGCTGTCGAGGTTCCAGCGGCCGGAATTGCCGTGGCCGAGCAGCAGGAAGGCGGAGCGGCACACGGTGAGCTTGAGCTTGTCCTCGCCGAGCGTCTTGCCGCCGGCGACGAGTTTCGCGCTGAGGGTCGCCGGGGCGCCGCCCTCGGTGGCGGCGCGTCCCTCGACGTAGAGCGTGAGCTCGTCGGTCACGGGCAGTTCCGCGGCGCCGCCGGTCAGGCGGCCGGTGTGGTCGGCATTCTTGTAGAGACCGAGGGTCGCGTCCGGCCATTCGAGCTTGAACACGGCGCCCGCGGGCGGGGCGCCGGTCTTCTTGAGCTTGAGGGCGAGCAGGTCGTCATCGCCGGCAATGCCGTTCGCGTCATTGAGGTCGGCGACGATGTTGTTCTGGGCATGGCCGCCGGCGCCGCCGTCGTTGTCGTCGTCGTCGAGATTGACGGCCAGGGCTTCGCCTACGGTTTCTTCCTTATCCTCGCCCAGTTCGGACCCGTCCGGGCGGATGAGCGCGAGGTCCACCTTGGTGGTGCCGGTGTCGACGGCGAGGCGCAGGCTTTCCCGGCCGCGGCGGCTGGACTTCAGGCTGGAAACCCACTGGCCGCTCAGGCTTTTCTTGTTGCTGGAGAGGGTGTAGGTGCCCTTGATCAGCTCGGGGACGACGCCGGCGTTCGGGTTATTGAGGGCGTCGACCACGCCGCCGGCGGCGGCGACGAGCTGGGTCTTGAAGAGATAGCCGGTCACCTTGCCGGTACCGCTCCAGGTTTCGGTCGTGCCGCCGAATTTCATGGTGGAAGTGACGTTGTAGACGCCGTCGGGGCGGCGCGCGATCGTCATGGTCCCGGTGTAGGTCCCGCGCTCGGAGTGGCGGCCCGACAGGCTCCAGGAGCCGGTGGGCACGTCGGGCGGCGCGGCGGAGAGCAGGGCGGGCAGGGCCGCGGCGGCGAGCAGGGCAAGCGCGACAGGCGCAAACCGGAGACCCGGTCGATCCATGGAATGCCTCCCAGACCGAAGGAATGAAACCCCGACTACAGGGTGGATCCGGAGCCCCCGGCGCCGGACAAGGGGGAATGAGGATACCGGAGGCGGGCCGGGAAGTCAATCGGGAAGGGGCAAGATTAGAAATTGCCAAGGCAGGAGCCGGAGTGGTATAGTCCCGGGCGCTGGGAGGGCCGCGCGCTCATCATTCCCACAACCGGCGTTGCCGGACCCGATCGGGGTCGAGCTGAGTTCCGGGTCGTCGCTCGTACTCGTACTCGTACTCGTACTCGAATGCCCAGGGCGTACGAGTACGAGTACGAGTACGAGTACGAGTACGAGGACGAGGACGACCGATGGCCGCGGCCAGAGCGTCCCGCAGCACCCGCGTAGTTGATCGGGCGAATGACGCTGCGGCGCGGCCGTGGCCAGCGAGGAGAGCTCGGGAACGCACCGGGTCGCGCGCTTCCCCGGCATCGCATCTGGAGGTACACCCCGATGGACCTGGTGGCGACCTTCCTGAACGGGAAGCGCGTGCTCGTGGCCGACGACGACGCGGAGGTGTCGGAGCTGCTCAAGAACATCCTGAACGCGGTGGGGGCGAGCGTTCTCGCGGCGAGCACGGGGCCGGAGGCGCTGCGGCTGGCGCTGGAGAGTCCGCCGGACCTGGTCTGCCTGGACGTCATGATGCCCGGCATGGACGGCTGCGGCGTGCTGATCAACCTGCGCGGCGATGAGCGCACGGCGCGGGTGCCCGTCCTGATGATGTCGGCGCGCTCGGAACCGACCCTGCCGGGGATCGTCACGGGGCTCGGGGCGTCCGCCCTGCTCGCGAAGCCCTTCCGGATCGACGAGTTTATCGAGAAGGCGCGCCAGGCGATGACCGGAGGAGGGAGCGCACAATGAAGACCGAGACTTCGCGGGAGAAACCGAAGCGTTTCGCGCGGGTGGACCTGGGACAGGCGATGGTGCGGATCGGCCGGGTCACGGCCGAGCAGCTCGCCGGGGCGCAGCGGGCGGCCCAGGCGAATTCCCTATCGATCGAGGACGCGCTCGTCGCCCAGGGGCTCTTGACGCAGGAGGAAGTGCGGTTCGTGCTGGCGCGGGCGCTGGGACTGCCCTACATGAACGTGCAGGCGCGGATGGCGGACCCGCGGGTGGTGGCGCTCTTCCCGCCGGAGGTGCTCTGGCGCTATCGGGCGCTGCCGCTGACGCGGGACGCCGAGGGGATCCTGGTGGCGATCGCCGATCCTTATCGCGACCGGGCGCTGGGCGACGTCCAGGCGATCGCGCCGGCGCCGGTGCGCTTCGCGCTCGCGCTCGAGGCGCAGATCGAGGATGCTCTCCGCCGGCTGCTCGAACGCACACCGATGGGCGCGATGATCGCGCGGCTGCGGACCGAGACCGAGAGCGCGGGCGATCCGTCCGGGGTGGTCTTCGTCTACGGCATGCTGGTCAAGGCGGTGCGGCTGGGCGCGGAAGAGGTGTCGCTCGCGGCGGCGCCGGAGCGGGTGACGGTGGAGTACCGCGCCTTCGGGTGTCTCCAGGAGCGGGAAGAGCATCCCGGCTCGCTGGCGCTGGCGGCCTTCACGCGGCTGCGCATCCTGACGGGCCTGACCGGCGAGGAGGGAACGGAGGCGGGACACGTGCGCACGCGCATCGGCGGCGAGGAGATGGAGCTCGCAGTGCGCTTCGGGACCACGGGGGCGGGCGGGATCGCCACCGTACGGCTCTTGCGTCCGGGGGAGACGCCGGCGGACCTGGCGCGCTGGCCGCTCCCGGCGGAGGAAGCGGCGACCGTGACGGCGCTCGCGGAAGCGCCGCGCGGGGTGGTGCTGGTGGGCGCGGCGGACGCGGCGCTGGCGCGGCCCTTCCTGCGGGCGCTGGCGGCGGCGGCGGCGGCGCGGGGCGGGCGCAAGGCATTTACCGTAGAGATGCGGGGCGCGCACGGGGCGGGGGACGGCGGCGGGAGCGACGGGGGCGGCGGGCGGCGGGCGGAAGGCCCGCGCGGGGCCGTGGGCGGCGTGCTGCCGTACGTCGCGACCGAGACGGGCCTGCCCGGGAGCGGCGCGGGGGCGCTGCGCGAGGCCCTGGCGCACCGGCCGGGCATCCTGGTGGTGGACGGCGTCCAGAGCGAGGAGGAGCTCGGCGTGCTCCTGGAGGCGGCGCAGGGGGACCTCCTGGTGCTCCTGGGCGCGCCGGTGGCATCGGGGGCGCGCTGCGTGCAACACCTGCTGGCGCGCGGGGCGGCGCGCGTGCTGCTGGCGGAAGCGCTGGTCGGGGTGATCGCGTTGCGCTCGCTGCCGCGGCTGTGTCTCGGCTGCCGGCAGGCGCGGCCGGGAGGCGGCGGCTATCGCCGCACCGGGTGCGCAGCCTGCGGCCGGACCGGGTATCGCGGACGCGTGCTCGCCTGCGAAGCGGCGACGTGCACGGCGGCGGTGCGCGACGCGATCGCCGACGGCGGCTCCTCGCGCGCGCTCGGCGAGGCCCTGCGCGCGGCCGGCGGCGTGCCGCTCGAAGCCCGCATCGCGCGGCTCGCGGCCGAGGGGGTGACGGACGAGCGGCGGTAGCGGGTCCGCCGGCCGGGGGGAACGTGCGCTGGGCGGTGCGGGGGCGGACGGAGGTTTGGAGGTTTGGGAGTTTGGGAGTTTGGAGCGTGGAGGAGGCAGCTACCTGCTTGCGCATATGCGCTGAGCTTTGGCGCCTTTGACATGAGACGGGCGGAGGGCTCGGAACGGTGTGGATGGATCTGATGTATACCCTGCTCCGGGCAGCGCTCGGAGAGACCCACGCCGCCGCGGCAGTGAGGTTCCTTGACCGCCGACGGCCGGCGGGTAGGGCCAATACCTGGCACTCCGTTGCGGAACGCCGCGGGCTCGAGTGCCGCCCGCCGCATGACCGCGCGCCCAGCGATTCCGAGGCGCCCCGCTCCCTCGCAGGACGGATCGTCGATGGCGGCCACTCCTGGTTCCTCGAGGTCAAGGAACATCCGCCCGACGCCACCCGCGATCGCTGGTCGTCGGAGTTCCGCCTCTCGGGTGGTTCCCTGCCGCGTTTCGACGCGCGCCGCCGCCGGGAGCCGATCCTGATCGCGCTGCCGATCCCCGCGCCGGACGCGCTCGGGGCCGAGCTCGGCTCTCCCGGGTTTGACCACGAGGTCCGGGTGACGGGCGAGGAGGTCGAAGTGTGCGCCGTGCTCGGCGGGGAGACGCGCGAGCGCCTGCTGGAATTCGTGCTGGACGGCGGGCACTTGACCGACGGGATGTTGACGCAGTACGTGAAAGGCCGGATCGACGACGAAGCGAGCATGGAGCGGATCATTCGGCGGCTGGAAACGCTCGCGAGCCATCTGCAAAGCCCGGCCGACGAGCGGCCGCAACGCCTGCTGCTCAACGTCGAGAGCGATTCCCTCCGCGCCGTGCGCAAGCGGTCGCTGGAGCTTCTGCTCGAGCACTTTCCGGGCAGCAGCGAAGCGGTCGACGCGTGCCGAGCCGCGGGGCGCGATCGCGCAGCGGACGTGCGCCTGCTGGGAGCGCGCCACCTGGTGGAGGAGGGCTGGGCGACGGTCGAGGAGATCGTGCGCAGCGAAGACCTGGATGTGGCGCTGCGGCTGGAGGGGTTGGAGCACCTGATCGTGCGGGTGCCGCGGGAGCGACTGGCCACGCTGCTGGGTTTCCTGCTGGCCTCCCCGACGCCTGAGCTGGCGCGGCGAGCGGCGCGCGCGCTCGGGCGGGCCGGCGGGCCGGGGGGCGCAGTCGCCGCGCATCTCGCCGGGCGGCTGGCGGAGGTGGACCCCAAGACGCGCGCGGTGTTTCTGCAGGCGCTGGGCGCGCTGGACGAACCGCACGCGGAGGCGGCGATCCTGCCGTGGCTGACGGACCCGAGCCCGGAAGTGCGGCGGGCCGCGGTCGAGGCGCTCGGCCGGTGCGGGACCCTGGCGGCCGTGGAGCCCCTCCGGGCATGCGAGCAGGCGGCCGGACGCGTGCTCGAGGCCGGGTTGCGCGAGGCGGTGCGCGACGCCGTGCGGACCATTCAGGCGCGGCGGCCGGGCGCGGCGAGCGGACAGCTTTCCCTGGCCGCGGTCACGGCGGCGACGGGAACGCTCAGTGTATCGCCTGAGCTGGGTGGCGCGCTGACGGCGGCGCAGACCGACCCGGCCCGCCGCGCCGAACCCGGGCCGCCGGGGACGGGAGGGCCGCGACCCTAGATGCTTGAAGCCCCCCCCCCCTTCCCCGCCGGGGCGAGGAGAGACCGATGGGGCGCGACGCCGGAAACGACCTGCGAACTCTTCCCCGGAGGCCCGCAGCGACGGGGGAATCCTGCGCGGTAGCGGAACGCTTGCCGGCGACGGCAGGGCGTGACGACCTTGGATGGGTTGGCCGGCGCGACCCCGCGGAGCGCGCGACGCGGGACCGGCGGGCACGGGTGTTGCGAGAAGGCGCGGGTGCGCTCGTGCGGTGACCCGAAGTCGCCTGGAGCCTCACACCCAAAGAGCATGCGTACGCGGGCTGGGTTGTAGGGGCGCCCCTGGTGGGCGCCCTGGCGTGGCCTGCGGTGGCGCGTAGAGAGAGGAAGCCACGATGATGAGCAGCGTTCCGGCCCGGGCCGTAGTCTCGGGTTTCACCCTAGTCATGGCCCTGCTGGCGGGAGCGCCGGCGAACGCCGATCCGGGCGCGCCTCCGGAAGCCCGGATGAAGGACTACGTGTGCGGCAAGGCGGTGCCGATCAAAGGCGCGGTCACGCGCCAGACTCCCGATGGCGTGACGCTCTTTTTCTGCGGCGAGGCGGACGCCAAGACTTTCGATGCGGGGGTCGAGAAGTACGTGCAGGCGGCGTATGCAGACTACGGCGCCTGGGTGGACCACGTGTACACGCACTACTTCGCGCTGCGCACGGCGCTGGCGTGGGACGTGACGGCCGGGGTGCGCGAGGAGGCGACGGCGGTGGGGGCGTGGGCGGGGGCGGCGGTCCGGCTGGAGCCGCCCCTCGAGGAGAAACGGCTGCGGATCTATCAGGGGCGGCTGACCGCCGTGGCGATGGCGGCGCGCGCCTTCACTGCCGGGCAGTACGGCTGTCCGCTGCACCCGGACGCGCGCAAGCGCGACCCGGGCAAATGCCCGACCTGCAGCGCGGAGCTGTCGCTGCGCACGGTCGAGCTCGGCGCGGCGCGCGAGGCCTTCAAGGGGCTGTCGCTGGCGCTGGCCGAGTACACGCGCGACTTTGAGTTCGCCGCGGCCCCGGCCGCTGCGGGGGCGGCGGCGCCGCCCGCGGCGCCGGCGGCGCGGACGCTCCACCTCTTCCGCTGCAACATGGCGCGCGGGGTGTGGCTCCAGGAGCAGCCTGAGCTCGCGAACCCGTACTTCGGGGCCAAGATGCGCGACTGCGGCGAGCGGGTGGAATGGTCGGACCCGCAGGCGATTCCGGCGTGGGCGGGCGCGGGCGGCGGCGCCTGCCCGACGGGCGCGGGCGGCGGGGCGAGCGGCGGCGGCGC
>JACRIP010000289.1 GCA_016220045.1 Planctomycetota bacterium | reverse complement strand
TCGGGTCCACGGCGTACCGCCTCGGTCAGGAGGTTTTGCTCTCCGGCTGGCCCACCCACTGCGTGCCGTCGGCCCAGAACTCCTTTTTCCAGATCGGGACCACCGCCTTGATCTGCTCGATCGCGTGGCGGCAGGCGGCGAAGGCCGCGTCCCGGTGCGGCGAGGCGGCGGCGATGCCGACGCTGATTTCGCCCAGGCCGAGCGTGCCCAGCCGGTGCACCAGGGCCACGCGCGTGCCCGGCCACTGCTGCGCGATCTCGATCTGGATCTCCTGCAGCTTATTGAGCGCCATCGGCCGGTACGCTTCGTAGGAAAGCCGCAGCACCTTGCGCCCCTCGTGCGAGTCGCGCACGGTACCGAGAAAGAGCGCGAGCGCGCCGCAGTCCGGCCCGGCTACCGCCGCGATCAGCCGTGCCGGGTCGATCACCGCATCCGTCAGCTCAATCATGAGTCTTCGTGGTCCTTCGTGCTTCTCGTCTTCGTGGCCCTTCGTGTTCCCGTCTTTTTCGTGGCCCTTCCGTCCCCTTCGTGGCCCTTACCCGCCGCTGATCGGCGGAATGATCGCCACCTCGTCGCCGTCTCCGAGCACGTGCGCATCCTCGACGAACTCCTGGTTCGCGGCGACCCGCACGGTGGCCAGGAGCGGGGCGGCCTGCGGGTACTCGCCCCGCAGCCGCTCGAGCAGGAGCGCCGCGGTCGTGCCCGGTGCGACTTCGAGCGCCATCTCCTCCACGCCCAGGCGCTCACGCACGGCGGCGAAGAACTTGATGCGCAGTCGGTTCATCGGCACGGGTCGCAGCTCCTGTGTGTTCCCGGCTACTCTAGCCGCCCGCGCGCGGCGCGGTCAAGCTTCCGACGAACTTCCGGTAAAGTTCCGGGCGCGCTGCGCCGATAAAGATGCTGGGTGGGCAATGCCGCCCTGACGCGATACCGAGTACCGCACGAACACCGGCTGGACGCATCCGCACGTAGGAGGGTTAGTCGTGGTCAACCGCATGCAACGCTCGTCCGGAACGACCTTTCGCAGGGCCCGCAAGGCGTCGTTCGAGAAGTCGACCGGCGACGGCGCGGCGGCGACCTCGGCGGGGGCCGGCGCGGCGCCGGCGGGCATCGAGCCGCTCTACGGCGCGTGGATCAACGAGGACTACAAGACGGCCGACGTCGCGATCGTGCTGCTGGCGCGGCATCATCATCCCGGTCACGTGCACTACGCCGCCTTCTTCGTCGAAGACGGCCTGGGCGTCGTCGAGTGTTTCGGTTCGGGCGGCTGCCCGGAGCCGAGTTTTCAGCGTCTGGTGAAGGCGCCGCACCTGCTCGGGACCGCCGCGCCCTTCATGCCCTGCGAGCTGGTGCTGGCGCAGGAGCTGGTGCTGGGCGGCGCCGACCTGGCGCGCAAGTCCGGTCTTTCGCTGCCGCGGGAGTTCGCCGCGCACGCCTGGATCGTCGGGGAAATGTCGGCCGACCAGGAGCTGCCGCCCGAGCTCTTCCCGGTGGGCGAGGACGTGCTGACCTTCGGCGTGCTCGACGATCACGGCTCGCGTCCGCTGGTCGCCGACCGGATGGCCGCGGCCGGGGACACGATCGACCGTCTGCGCCAGATCGCGCGCACTTCGGGCGCGCCCTTCACGCCGATGTTCGATCGCCCGGGCAACGAGTACGGCATCGAGGCGGGCTTCGACAGCCGGGCCGGGGAATTCCCGGACGGCAACGAAGCGCTGATCCTGACGCGGGTGCACTTCGCGCACGAGGACTACGAGGACGCCCTGATCCGGCTGAAGGGGGTGCTGGAGCTGCAGCTTGAGCGCAGCGGCGCGGGGAAGACGCGTTTCGCCTGGGTGCGGCCGTATCCGAGCGGGCACTGGAACGCGTCGGCCGATCCGGAGACGCGGCAGGTGCTCGGGCATCTGACGGTCACGGCCGGCGAGGTGGTGGCCGAGGTCAAGACGCGGAGCTGGGGCGAGGTGATCAAGCGGCTGCTGCAGGCGGCGGGCGGGCAGTGCATGAGATACCGGAGCACGGAGCACCGCGACCCGGTACCCGAGATCCTGGAGGCCGTGCGCAACCGGTGATCGGACGGGGGGGGGGGGGGGGGGGGGGGAAAGCAGGGCGGACAGCTTCTGGCTGGTGGACCTTGATCTCGGCGAGGGACAGACCATGGCCGGCGACGTTTAGGGGTTTGGGCGTTTAGGCGTTTGGATCCCTACTGGCGTACTTCGCGAAGCGCATTCCAGAAGTTCGCGGGACGATTGCGCATGTCGTTTCGGGCCAGCTTGTTGGTTGCGCCTTTGCGGGGCGGGATGTTCAGGGCCAGGTCTCAAGCCGGCCACTGGCCACTGATCGACTCCCGCGCGATCATGGCCCGTTTGGGTTTCGGGCGTGAGCCCGACTTGGGTCTGTTGAAGGCCCGGAGGCAGCGCCAGCGCTCAAGCCGTCCACCGACCACCGACCACCGTCCACCGCGACATTGACAGCGCGGCGGCCCTCGGGTCTACTCTGCGCGTGAACATCATCGCCGAGATCGACGCCACCGGTCCCCTCACCCACCTCGCCCTCATCGCGGGCGCCGCTGCGGGCCTGCTCTGTGCCGCCGGCGCCGGGGCGCGCCTGCTCGCCCTGGCGCGTCTCGCGCCGGAGGACCTCGCCGAGCGCTTCCTCTTCGGGCTCGGCGCCGGGCTCGGCGCCGTCTCGCTCGCCGTTCTCGGTCTCGGTCTCGCCGGTCAGGTGAAACACCTGCCGTTCGCCGGGCTCGCCCTGCTGCTGGCGGTCGCGGGCGCGCGCGAGGCCGCGCGTGCCGTGCGCCGGGGCGTGGGCGCCGCCACGGAGTTGCTGCGCGCCGCCCCGCCACCCGATCGCGTCTCCCTCCTCTGCGGCGCCGCATTCGTCCTCGTCGCCCTTCTGCTCTCCGGCGCCCCCCCGATGGAGTACGACGATCTCGAATACCACCTCGGCGCGCCCAAACACTACCTCGAAACCGGCGCCATCGGCTTCTGGCCGACCGTGGTCTACGCCGGGTTTCCGCTGAATTCCGAAATGTGGACCCTGCTGGCGATGGTCCTCACCGGCTCGGCCTGGCAGGGCGCGCTCGCCGGCAAGGCGCTGAACGTCCTCCTGCTGGTCGCCGCCGCCGGGGTCACGGCGGCGATCGGGAAGCGCCATCTCGGGCCGCGCAGCGGGCTCTACGCCGCGCTTTTCTTCCTGTGTTCCGTCAAGACCGGACTCTACAGCCTACGGAATTACGTTGAACCCTACCTGACCCTGGAATCGCTGCTGGCCCTCGCCGCGTTCCTGGACTGGGCCGGCAGCGGTGAAGCGGCCGACCCGCCGCGGCGGCGCGCCGCGCTGGTGCGCGCCGCGCTGGCCACCGGCTTCGCCGTGGGGTGCAAGTACCCGGCGCTGCTCTTCCTCGCCCTGCCGCTCGGGCTCGGCTTCCTGCTCACGCCGGTCCTGAGTCCCGCCCCCGTCGCGGGAGGGGGCGTGGGAGGGGGCGGCGGCCGCGCCGCGGCGATCCGCGTCGGCGCACGCGCCGCGGTGCTCTACGGCGCTCTCGCCCTGCTCCCCGCCCTGCCCTGGTTCGCGCGCAATCTCGCCGATACCGGCAACCCCGGGTACCCGCTCCTCGGGTCGATCCTGCAGGGTCCGCTCTGGTCCGCCGAGCAGGAGGCGCGCTTTCACGAGGCGCATCGCCCGCGCGGCACGCTCGCCGGCTGCCTCGCCGGCCTGACCGACGGCGCCCTGGCCCCGCCCTACAAGCTCTCCCTCCTCTGGGTCGCGTTTCTCCCGCTGCTCCTCTTGGCCCGGCCCTGGAGCCCGCCGCTCCGTGCGCTCGGCGCCTATGCGGCGCTCGGAGTCGCGCTCTGGTATGGCTTCACCCATCGCATCGATCGCTTCCTCTACCCGCTGCTGCCGGTCTGCTCGCTGCTCTCCGCGGCGGGCCTGGAATCCGCGCGCGGTGCGCGTGAGCTACTGCGCGTCGTGGCCATCCTGCTGCTGACCTTCTACACGTTTCTGGCCTTCGGACGCGACCTCGCTCTCGCGGCGCTGCCGATCGCGCTCGGCGCGCAGCCGGTGACGGCGGCGCTTGCCGAGAATCTTCCCGGCTTCGCGGCGCTGCGCGACCTGCAGGCGGAATGGGACGACGGCGGCCGCCTCTTGATGGTGGGCGAAGCGCGCACCTTCTACTGTGGCGGGCCGACCCTGGCGGCGACCGTCTTCGACCGCAATCCGCTGGTGCAAGCGCTCGACGCCGGGCGCAGCCCGGAGGAGCTTCGCGCCCTGCTCGCCGGGCTCGGGGTGACGCACGTGTACGTCGGGTGGACGGAGATCGAGCGTCTGGACCCGACCTACAGTTTTCCCTGGAGTGGCGGACGGCGTCCCGGGTTCTGGTCGTTGGGCACGGGGCGGACGGGGCACGAGGCCTTCCGCGCGCGCACCGCGGGCGCGCTGGAGCCGGTGCGGGACTGGCACGTGTGGAGGCCGGACGCAGAGGGTGGCGGGGTGATCGGGTGGTGGGCGGAGTTGTATCGGGTGCGGAGGTAGATCGTTTCCTTTCTCTGAGTTGAGCATGAGCGCACTGTCCAGCGAACCGGTCTCCGACCTCCGGGGTGTCGGTCGGCTGACCATCGACGCCGTCCTGGGTCTGACCGACCTGGTGGAAGCCCTGCACGCCGCGATCGTCGGCGGCCCCGGGCTGCCGGGCGGGGCGGGGCGCGGTCGCACGCGCGGCCTCACCGGCTTCGTGTATGGGAGCATCCGCCGGGTCACGGGCGGCGTGGGCTACGGCCTGGACCACCTGCTGGCGCACCTCGAACCGGTGCTGGGCGCGGGCAGCTCCTGGCCGGCGCGCGAGGCGGTGGTGGCCGCGCTGAACGGCGTGCTGGGCGACCACCTCGCCGCTTCCGGGAATCGGCTGGCGATTCCGATGCGGTTGCGCCGGGAGGGTCGCCCCTTGCCGA
Source organism: Planctomycetota bacterium (assembly GCA_016220045.1). GTDB lineage: Bacteria > Planctomycetota > MHYJ01 > WSZJ01 > JACPWG01 > JACRIP01. The sequence goes on along the minus strand of JACRIP010000289.1, from coordinate 1,136 downwards.
TCGCGGCGCCGGCCGGAGCGATCGCGCGGCCGGGCAACAAGCTCGTCGTGCTCGCGCATGGGCTCTGCCTGAACGACCTGCAATGGAACCGGCAGGGCCACGATCACGGCGCGGCGCTCGCCCGTGATCTCGGGTACACACCGGTCTACCTGCACTACAACACCGGCCTGCACGTCTCCGCCAACGGGCGGGCGTTTGCCGAGCTGCTCGAGGCCCTGGTGACGCAATGGCCGGTGCCCTTGAAGGCCTTCGCCCTCCTCGGACACAGCATGGGCGGGCTGGTCGCCCGCAGCGCCTGCCACTACGGCGCGCGCGCCGGCCATGAATGGCCGCGACGCCTGGACCGGCTCGTCTTCCTCGGCACGCCGCATCACGGTTCGCACCTGGAGCGCGGCGGCAACTGGTTGCAGCTCCTCCTCGGCCTCAGCCGGTACGCCGCCCCGTTCGCCCGCCTGGGGAAGCTCCGCAGCGCCGGCATCACCGACCTGCGTCACGGCAATCTGCTGGACGAGGACTGGGACGGGCGCGATCGCTTCGCGCGCTCGGGTGATCCCAGGAGGCCGGTCCCCCTGCCGAAAGGAGTGCGGTGCCATGCGCTGGCGGCAAGCACCGGAACGCCGGCCGACGAGCTCGCCGGCCGTTTCGCCGGGGACGGACTGGTGCCGCTGGCGAGCGCGCTCGGGCGCCACCCGGAACCCGCCCGTCACCTGCGGTTTCCGAAGACCCGGCAGTGGATCGGGTACGGCATCAACCACCTGGATCTGCTGAGCCGGGCGGAAGCGTACGCGCAGCTCCGGCGCTGGCTGGCGGCGCGCCGGTAGGGGGCGGCACGGCCGACGCCGTGCCGGCCGCCTGCCTGCCGGCAGGCAGGTTGCCGCTGCCTCTGTTGCCATTGCTGGAGGCGTGCGCGCGGATGAACTCCACCGACTGCACAAACATCCCCGACGAGCCGCAGCACGGGTCGTACACCCGGCCGCGGTAGGGCTCGAGCATCTCGACCAGGAGTTTGACCACGCAGCGCGGCGTGTCGAACTCGCCGCCCTTCTTGCCCTCGGCGCTGGCGAACTGGGAGAGGAAGTACTCGTAGACCCGGCCGAGCACGTCCTTGGCGCGGCTGGCTTCGTCGCCGACCTTGA
>JACRIP010000036.1 GCA_016220045.1 Planctomycetota bacterium | reverse complement strand
TGCGCGTACTTCCAGCAGTTCGGCGAGAGCTCGGCCGCGGTCGCCGCGATCAGCGCCCGCGCCAAGATCGGCGAAGTGCCCGCCGAGGTCCTGACCAAGCTCCAGGAAGACCTCAAGGGCATCGAGAAGGCCAACCTCTTCGGCAAAATGGCCGGCAAGCGCTACCTGTACCGCGCCCTCGACCGCGCCATCACCGATGAGAACCCGGTCGTCGCCGTCGCCTGCCTGAACACCCTGCGCGACGCGGGCGAAGCCGAGGACCTGCCCCTGCCGCTGCTCAATCCGCAGGACGAGTCCACCCTCTCCGCCCAGCAGCGCGACCTCTGGGAAGCGGAGCGCCGCACCAAGGTCGGCTATCCGCTGGTCAAGGCCCTGATCCACGGCGACAAGCGCGTCCGCTACGCCGCCGCCGAGGCCCTGGTCGCCATCAATCCCAAGAAGCGCTTCCTCGGCTCCGACCGCGTCGTGCCGGTTCTCGCCGAGGCGCTGAACGAAGTCTCGGTCCGCACCATCCTCGTGGTCGATCCCGACCCCGAGGTGCGCAACCGCCTGAAGGCCGAGATCATCAAGCTCGGGTACTTCCCGACCGAAGCCGCCACCGGCATCGACGGCATCCTGAAGGCCAAGAACTTCCCCGGCGAGGACGCCATCCTGCTCGACTCCAAGACCGCCGGCACGGTGATCTTCGCCGCCACGGTCCTCAACAAGGACCACACCCAGACCGTGTTCGACAGCATCAAGGAGGACGTCCGCTCCAAGGCCACGCCGGTCATCATCCTGGCCACGGCGGACGGCATGGAGCAGGCCAAGTCGATCTTCAAGGACCTGCCCTCGGGCTACCTCGTGAAGAGCCCGGCCTACCTGAGCGGCCCCGAGGACCGCGCGCTGCTCAAGACCGAGCTCGAGAAGCTCTTCGCCTCCGAAGAGGCGCAGAAGGACGGCAAGGCGCGGGCGCAGCAGGTGGTCGAATCGGCCGCCTGGTCGCTCTCGAAGATCGATCCGAACAACGCCGTGTTCGACCGCGTCGAAGCGGTGCAGGCGCTGATCGGCAACCTGAACGACCGCCCGGACAGCACGCGCGCCGCGGCCGCCAAGGCCCTGGGCCGGATCGGCGATCCGACCGCGATCGAACCGCTCTCGAAGGTCTTCGAAGTCAAGGAGAACGCCAAGGAGGTCCGCGTGGCCGCGGGCCAGGGCCTCGCCGGCGTCTTCCGCAACTCCCACGCGCTCGCCAGTGATCCGGTCTTCGCCGTACTCAAGGGCGCGCTCATGGAAGAAGAGTTCGAGGTCTCCTCGGCGGCGGCCGACGCCCTCGGCAACGCCGCGCTGACCGCGGTCCAGCAGAAGGAGGTCTTCCAGGCGCGTCGCTATTGAGCCCGCGCCCGGATCCGGCCTGGGGAATCGACGATCCTCCCCAGGTGCTCGACCGACCGACCATCGACCGACGATGAACGCATCCGAGAGGCGCCCGTTTCCCGCGGGCGCCTCTCGTCCTATACGGCGAACGCCGGAGCGCACAGCATGGTGAAGGACCCGGACGCCGACCGTCTTCCGACCGCGGAACCGGCGGACGAGGAAAAGACCCCGGTGGACCCGGTCCCGGGCTTCTCCGGGCTGCGGGCGCGCTTCCTGGAGAACCTGGAGGCCGTGCGCGCGGCTGCCGCCACGCTCCACGCCGAGATCGAGAAGGAAATCGCCGAGCTCGAACACGATTTCGACGCGACCGTAGTGCCGCTGCTCGAAAAGGGGCTCGCGCCCGACACGCTGCTGTGGCAGCGCATCGACGACCTCTTCACCTTCGCGCTGGGCCGGGAGGTCGGGCAGGCGGCGGTCACGAAGGCGGTCGGGCGCGAGATGCACCGCCAGATGGCGCTGGCCATCGAGCGCCACTTCCCGAAGGACCTGGAGCGCTTTCACGAGTTCCTCGCCATCCACTGGGCGGAGGCGGGCAATCACGGCCGGGCGCTGCACTACTGCCTGACCGCGCTCGACAATGCGCGCCGCGTGAAGGACCTGGACCGGGTCGCCAGCCTCTGGCACCGGACGGTCAAGGCCTTTCAGCAGGCGATCGACGCCTACCGGGCGGCAGGCGAGATCAAGGAGGTCGCGCTTCTGCAGTGGCGCGTCGGGCTGCTGCACCAGGGTCGGGAGGATACCGGAGCGGCCGTCCGGTCCTTCACGGAGGCGCAGGCGACCTACACCACGCTCGACGACCGGCCGGGCATCGCCACCTGCCTGTCCTCGATCGGGATGGCGAAGCGCGCGGCCGGCGACGCCGACGGCGCGATCGAAGCGCATGCGCAGGCCTTGAACGTGCGCCGCTCCCTGGGCGACAAGAAGAAGATCGCGCTCACGCTCAACAACCTCGGCGTCGCGAAGGCGGCGCAGGGCGACAGCGAAGGGGCCATCAAGGCGTTCGACGAGGCGGCGCTGACCTTTCGCGAGGCGGGCGATCCGGCCGGGCAGAAGCTGGCGAAGCAGCACGCGTCGCAGCTCAAGAAGGATCGGGAGAAGGAGCGGGAGCGGGCGAAGCGCCGGGCCGGGCGCGCGGCGGAGGCCGATGCGGCCGCGGCGGAGGCGTCGGGCGCCGAGGAGCCGGGCAGCGGCGACGGTGACGCGCCGGAGGAGGCATGATCGACGGCGTGGTCCTCAAGGACCTGGTCACCAACCTGGACGACCGCGGCTTCTTCCGCGAGATCATCCGCGTCTCCGACGAATGCTTCGCCGAGGGCTTCGCGCAGTGGAGCCACTCGATGATGTACCCGGGGGTGGCGAAGGCGTGGCACATCCACCGGAAGCAGGTGGACTGGTGGTACATCGCGGGCGGGGTCGTGCGGGTGGGCCTGCACGACACGCGTCCGGCGTCGCCGACGTATCGTGAAACCATGGATTTCCGCCTCGGCGACCACCAACCCGGCCGGGTCGTGCGCATTCCGCCCGGGGTCGCCCACGGCGTGAAGGTGCTCGAGGGGCCGGCGCACCTGCTCTACATCACGTCCCGGATCTACGATCCGGCCGACGAGGGGCGCATCCCGCACGACGATCCGACGATCGGCTTCGACTGGACCGCCGGCCCGCCGATCAAGTAGCGTCGCGCAGCGAAGCGCCGGCCGTCCCGCCCACCACCGCCCCTCCATGCACCCCTGCCCGCCGGGTGCATGTCCGGTATTGCGGCTCGACCGTACCCGCCGCACGCATCGAAAGCACGGCCTCCGTCGTCCTCGTATCTCGTACTCGTACTCGTACTCGAATGCCCAGGGCGTTCGAGTACGAGTACGAGTACGAGTACGAGGACGATGGAGGCCATGCTGCCGCCAAGGTACGCCCGCTGCGGCGGCCCAGTACTCCGCGTTACGGGGGCGGCGTTCGAGGGGACAAGCGCGTCGGCAATACCGGACATCCACCCCTGCCCGCCGTCTCTCGTGACCGCCCGCCGGATCGCTTGTAGAGGTCAACGTGGAGGGCAGAACTTGTCGGGGATGAGGATCATGGAGAAACTGCTGAGCATCGCTCAACTCGAGTCACGCTACCTGGCGGAGTGGGTGCTCCTGATCGACCCGGCGACGGACGACAAGTTGTCGGTCCTGCGCGGGCGTGTCGCCCACCACAGCAAGGATCGAGACGAGGTGTATCGACGGGCCGTGGAACCGCGCCCGAAGAAATTCGCAGTGCTCTACACCGGGAGGCTCCCGGAGCATACGGCGATTGCCCTATGAGAGCCCCGGTTCCTTGACTGCGAGATTACTTCCCGGGCGTGGGAGCCGCCCTCAACCTCCTGCGGCGCCGCACGGTGCGCACGATCAGCCAAACCCCTCCGAGCCCGCCCAGCGCATACGAGGCGCTGTGGGCCCACAGATCGGCGAGGAAGGGGACGTGGCGGTCGGCCGGGACCCGGAGCGCGATCGGGCCGATGAGCCGGACCAGCCCGCCTTCCGCCAGCAGCCAGCCGATGCGCCCGGCGACGAGGGCGGCCACGCCCATGACCCCGAGCAACGCGGCGAGCGCGGGCACGAGGTCGCGCGCGGTCGTCTTCGGCGCCCCGCCCAGCCGGGCGGCGCACGCCAGCGGCACCCCCAGCCCCACTCCCACCCACCAGGTCGCCACCACCCCCCACACGAGCCCCAAGAGCGTCGGCGAGTCGGTGTCGATGAGGCGCGCATGCCCGATCGTGAAATACTCGACGCACACCCGCGCGGTGATCTGGTCGTGCGCGATCCCGTAGGCGATCGCCGCGCCCAGGGCGAGCGCCACGATTTTCAGGAATTCCATCGCGCTCCTTCTCGCTTGCCCGGAGCGCGCACCGCAGGTACACTCTCCCCGCGTCGCGCGCGCGTCCGGGCCGTGCCGACCCGCTCAGAAGCCGATGACGAAGCCGTGCTCGTCGCCGGAGGGCGGTTCCCAGGAAAGGTCCAGGCGCGTGACCTCGGCCGAGGGCGGGCCGCTCCGGCACCAGGCGACCGCGTGCTCGACCCGGTCGCGCGGG
>JACRIP010000292.1 GCA_016220045.1 Planctomycetota bacterium | reverse complement strand
GCAGGACTGTTAATCCCTACTGCTGAGAGTCGTGAAGCCCCGTCCGCGATTCAGGGCACGGTAATCACCCAATCGCAGGACGAATCGGCGTTCGCACCGGCCTACAGGCGACGCGCGAGTTGAACTTGGGACTCGTGAGACTTTAGACTTTGGACTCCGTGGGACTTTGGACTCGTTGGACTCGTGGGACTTTAGACTCGTTGGACTTGAGACTTTGGACTCGTGGGACTTTGGACTCGTGAGACTTTGGACTCGTGGTATGCGCGTCGCCGTGATCTTCGAGTATCCAACCGTGTCGGGCGGTGAGGTCGCGGCGCTGGACCTGCTGCGGCGACTGGACCGGGAGCGGCATCGGGCTGTGGCGCTCGCGCCGCCGGCGGGTGCGCTGGCCGAGGCGCTGGCGGGAATCGGCGTCGAGGTGGAGCCACTCGCGCTGGCGCCGGGCGGACGGAAACTGGCGCCGGTGGACGCCGTTGCCGCGGTGGCGCGCGCCGCCGCCGCAGCGCACGCCGACCTGCTCCACGCCAACTCCCTCGCCCTCGCGCGCTACAGCGGCCCGGCGGGCGCCGCGCTCGGCCTGCCCGCGCTCGCGCACTGCCGCGACATCCAGCGCCTGTCGGACGCCCGGGCGCGCGACCTCGGGCAAAACCGCCGGCTCGTCGCCGTCTCGCACGCGGTGGCGCGCGCGCTTGCGCACCCGGCGATTCCCTCCGGCCGCGTCACCGTCATCCCCGACGGAATCGAGGTGGAACGGGCGGCGGCGGGCGTGCCGGGCCGGCTGCGCGCCGAGCTGGCACTGCCCGCGGGCGCGCGCATCGTCGGCTGCGTGGGCTCGATCATCCTGCGAAAGGGGCAGGACGTCCTCCTTGAGGCGGTCGCCGAGCTCGCCAGGCACATCCCTGAGCTGCACCTCGTGCTGGCCGGCGCCCGGCACTCGGAAAAGCCGGAGACGCGGGCCTACGAGGCGGCGCTGCGCGCGCGGGCGGAGGGGCCGGGGCTGGCGGGGCGGGTGCACTTTCTGGGGCAGCGGCGCGACGTGCCCGACCTGCTGGCCGATTTCGACGTCCTGGCGCACCCGGCGCACGAGGAGCCGCAGTCGCTGGCGATTTTGGAGGCGATGGCGGCGGGGCGGCCGGTGGTGGCGACCGCGGTCGGGGGTACGCCGGAGCTGATCGAAGACGGCCGAACGGGCCTCCTGGTGCCGCCGAAGCACCCGGCCGCGCTGGCGGCGGCGCTGGCGCGCGTGCTGGGCGACCGCGCCCTCGCCGCGCGGCTGGCGGAAGCGGGACGGGGGCGGGCGGCGCAGGCCTTCCGGCCCGCCGAGACCGCGGCGCGCATCGTCGCGCTCTACGACGGCCTCCTCTCAAAGCCATAGACTCCCAGGGGTCGAAGCGCCCGCGGGGATCGCCCATCGGGTCATGTCTACACGAATCACCTGGGTTGGCGTAGACGGGATCCTAGGGCAGCCCGAGCAGGTGCTTCTGGATCTTGCCGGTCGCCGTCTTGGGCAGGCTGTCGCGGAAGAGGATGCGCTTCGGGCCTTTGTAGTCGGCCAGGCGTTCCCGGCAGAAGGCGAGCAGATCCTCGGCCGTCGCCGCCGCCCCGCCGGCCGCCGCCGCTTTGCGCACGACGTAGGCCGCGACCTCCTCCCCGTACTTCGCGTCCGGCACGCCGACCACGGCCGCCTCGGCCACGGCCGGATGCGTATACAGGACTTCCTCGACCTCCTTGGGGTAGACCTTCTCGCCGCCGCGGTTGATCATCTCCTTCTTGCGGCCGATGATGTAGTAGTACCCCTCCTCGTCCACCCGCCCCAAATCGCCGGTGTGCAGCCAGCCGCCGCGCAGGGTCTCGGCGGTCGCCGTCGGATTCTTGTAATAGCCGCGCATGATGTTCGGCCCGCGAATCACGATCTCCCCGTCTTCGATCGCCATCTCCTGGCCGGGGAGCGCGCGGCCGATCGAACCGAGCTTGCGCCGGTCCAGCGGATTGATCGAAGAGGCGCAGGTGCTTTCGGTCAGCCCGTAGCCTTCGAGAATGCGCGCCTTGAAGCGCGCTTCGAAGGCCTCGAAGATCTCGCGCGGCATCGGCGCCGCGCCGCACACGCAGAAGCGCAGGCGCGACAGGTCGTAGCGTTCGGCGCCCGGGGTATTCAGGAGAATGCCGTAGATCGTGGGGACGCCGCTGAAGGCCGTGGCGCCGGTCTGCGCCAGGGTCTGGAGCATTTCGAGCGGCGAGAAGCGGCGCATCAGGACCATGCTGCCGCCGGCGACCAGCGGCGCCAGCGTCGTCACGACCTGGGCATTGACGTGGAAGAGCGGAAGGATGCAGAGGAAGCGGTCGTCGGCCGTCATGCGCGCGCAGTCGACGATCGCGCGCGCGTCCCACAGGTAGTTGTCGTGCGTCAGCACCGCCCCCTTGGGCTTGCCGGTCGTCCCTGACGTGTAGACGATCGCGGCGGTGTCCGCGGGCGCGCCGGCAGGCAGCGGGACGGGCGGATCCTCGAAGCCGGCGTCGAACTCCTGCGCCGTGAGCAGGAGCCGGCTCTCGGAGTCGGTGCGGATGAAGTCGATTTCGGGCGGCTTGAGCGCGGGATTGATCGGCACGAGCGCGGCGCCGGCCTTGAGGATGCCGAACCACGCGAGCAGGAATTCGGGACGGTTGTCGAGCAGCACGGCCACGTTGTCGCCGGGCCGCACGCCCCGGTGGACGAGGCGGGCGGCGACCCGGTCGGAGCGCTCGTCGAGCTCGCGGCAGGAGAACTCGCGCCCCTCGAAGAGCAGGAAGGCGCGGTCGGGCGTGGCGCGCGCCTGCGCCCGGAGAACGTCGTGAATGAGGTTCATGGCGGCTCCCTATCCGACCAGGTCTCCGAGCAGCGTGCGCGCGATGATGCGAAGCTGGATTTCCGTCGTGCCGGCGCCGAGTTCGAGGAGCTTGGCGTCGCGCAGCGCGCGCTCGACCTCGAACTCCTCGATGTAGCCGTAGCCGCCGAAGACCTGGATCGCCTCCAGCGCGCCCTGGACTGCGGCTTCCCCGGCGAACGCCTTACCTGCCGCGATCTCCACCCGCATGTCGCGTCCGGCCTCGATGCCGGCGATGACGTCCTTGAGCAGGGCGGTGAGCAGGACCATGTCGGCGCGCAGGCGGGCGAGCTTGAACTGCACCGCCTGGAAGGCGGCGATCGGTTTGCCGAACTGCACCCGCTCCTTGGCGTAGCGGATGCAGCGTTCGAGGCACCCTTCGAGAATGCCGAGCGCCATCGCGGGGGCCATGGCACGCTCGTGGTTGAGCGGGAAGATCACCTGGGCGAAGCCCTGAGTCGGGTCGCCGAGCACCGCGGCGGCGGGGACGCGACAGTCTTCGAGGAAGACCTCGGAGGTGGGGGAGCCGCGCATGCCGAGCTTGCGCATGGGCGCGCCGACGGTAAGGCCGGGCGTGCCCTTTTCGACGAGGAACATGCCGTGGGTACGGCGGCCGGCGGATTCGCCGGTGACGGCGACGATGATGTGGAGGTCGGCGACGGCGGCGTTCGTGATGAAGGTCTTGGCGCCGCGCAGGACCCAGCCGTCGCCGTCGCGGGTGGCGCGGGTGGCGACGGACATGACGTCGGAGCCGGCGCCGGGCTCGGTGAGTCCGAGGCAGGCGACGGCGTCGCCGCGGGCGATGACGGGGAGCCAGCGGGCGCGTTGGGCATCGGTGCCGAAGCGCAGTACGGTCATGCCGCCGAGCAGCGTGCTGGCGCCGCAGGAGAGCGCGGTCGCGGCGCAGGCGCGCGAGAGTTCGGCCATGAAGATCGCGACCATGGTGAGGTCGCCGCCGCCGCCGCCCAGCGCCTCGGGATAGGCGGGCGCCAGGAGCCCGGCGCGGCCGAGCGCGCGGTACGACTCCCAGAGGGAGCGCTCGCCGCGGTCTACGGCGGCGGCGTGGGGCGCGATGTCGCGGTCGCAGAATCCGCGCAGGGCGGCCTGGTAGGCGCGCTGCTCGTCGGTGCGGCCGAGGAGTGCGCACGCGGCAAGGGTCGGTGAGTCCATAGCGTTCTCGCTTGCAACAAAGTTTGGGGGTTGGGAGGTTTTGGGGTTTGGAGGTTTCTACGTGCGGACGCAGTGGGCGAGGTCCGCGCGGCCCGGTGGCGCGTCTGGGGGTTCGAGTTCGGGGTGGAGGGCGGGATCGGTCTGGCGCGCCAAACCGCCAAACCCCTAAACTCCCAAACCCTTGGTCCTATCCGCCGATCCCGGGTTCGAAATAGAGCAGATCGGCCATTTCACCCACCCGCTCCGCCGCCGCGCGGAAAACGGCCCGGACCGGCTGGCCGACGCGGAGTTTCGCAGGATCCTTCTCGGACAGGAAGTACTGGAAGGTGTTGTCCGCGCCGGCGAAGCGGACCATGCCGTAGCAGTAGGGGATGGGGCGCTGGATGCCGGTGAAGGGATCGAGGAAGGGGAAGGCGACGAGCGTGAAGGCGAGCAACTCGCCGCGCGGCTCGAGTTCGACCGCATCCTCCATCGCCCCGAAGCACCCGGTGCAGGCGAGGCGGGGCGGGACCAGCGTACGCGCGCAGCGGCGGCAGCGGCTGGCGAGGATCCGGCCCTCTTTGAGACCCTGCAGGAAGAGCGAGCCGTAGCGGCCGGCCGCATAGTTGTAGACCAGCTCGGGCGTACACCGTACCGCAATGGGCGCCTTCAGGTCGCTCATGCCTCGCTCCCCAGGATCATGACTTCGCTCCAGAAGGAGCCGCCGAAGCCGGTGACGAGCGCGGTGCGCACGCCGTCCACCTGGAGGGGGCCGGCCGCGGCGCGGACCTGGGCGGAGGCCTCGGCCACGCGCACCAGCCCGGTGGCGCCGATCGGGTTGGCGCAGAGCACGCCGCCCGAGGGGTTGATCGGCAGGTCGCCGTCGCGGCGCGCCGTGCCGTCGGCCCAGAGCGCGGCGGCGTGGCCGCGCGGGGCGAGGCCGAGCGACTCCGCCCACTCCAACGCCGCCCAGGTGCAGGGCTCGTACATCTCGACGACGTCGAACTCGCGCCGCGGGTCGCGAATGCCGGCCTGGCCGTAGGCGTCGGCGGCAGCCTGCTCCAGCGTGTTGATGTAGTCGTGGGCGCCCTCGGCGACGTCCCCGAGCAGCGTGTGATTGTGGCGCGAAGCGACCCCGCGCACCCAGGCGGCGCGCCGCGCGCCCGGACGGCTGGTGAACACGACCGCGCACGCGCCGTCCGAGGTCGGGCACATGTCGAGGTAGCGCAGCGGGGAGGAGAGCAGCGGCGAGGCGAGCACCTCGGGCACGGTCACCGCCTTGGACAGGTGCGCGTGCGGATTGCGCGCCGCGTTCTCGCGCGCCTGGACCACGACGAGCGCGGCCTCCTCGGCGCGGACTCCGGTCCTTGCCTGGTACTGGCAGGCCATCACGGCCAGGCCGCTCACCGCTCCCGCGAGCGTGGGGCGCTCGTAGATCGGGTCGAAGGCGGTGACAATGCCGGTCGTGGTCTCGCCTTCGGAGTCCGACAGGCGCTCCCAGCCGACCGCGAGGACCGTGGGAAACATGCCGCCCGCGACCAGGTAGTACGCGGCCTGGGCGAGCGACGAGCCGGTGGTCCCGCCGGTCGCGATCTTCAGGTGCGGCTTGCCGACGCCGCCCGTGCCTTCGACGGCCCACAGGTCGCTGAGGTGGATGCCCTCGAAATGCTCCATGTTGCCGACGACGATCGCGTCGATGCCGTCGGGCTCCAGGCCGGCGTCGGCCAGCGCCGCCTGCACCGCCTCGTCGATCAGTTCCGGCGCGCTGACGTCGAGCCGGCGCGAACGGTGCGGCGTCTGCCCCGCGCCGATGATCGCCACGCGTTCACCCATGGTCGCGGTTCCTTCTATGCGCGTCGCAGAATGCCGACGCAGTGCGCCTGCCCGACGAATCCGGTCATGCCGTGCGCGAGGCCGGTCCGGCCCTCGCCCGCGGCGAGGCGGCGCCAGACCTCGGCGACGCGAACCAGCCCCGTCGCGAAGCCGGGTTGTGCGCAGAGCGCGCCGCCCGAGGGGTTCCAGGCCGGGCCCGCGAGAAGGTCGACGGGCAGGCCGACGCCTTCGCGCCAGAGTAAGGTCTGCACCGCAGAGGCGTCGTAGACTTCGGCGACGTCGATTTCACGCACCGGGTCGGTGATGCCGGCCTGGGCGTAGGCGGCGCGCGCGACCTGGGGGAGCACGCCGGGCAGGCCGAGGTCGCGATCGCCGAGGCCGTGGCGATCGGTGGCGCAGGCGACCGCGTCGAGCCGGATGACCGGCACGCCGCGGGCGGCGGCGTGCGCGCGCGCGGTGTCGAGATCGGCGAGCAGGAGCGCGCAGGCGCCGTCGGAATCGGGCGCGACCTCGAAGCGGTGCAGCGGGTCGGCGACGGGCGGACCGAGTTGGATCTCGCGGGAGCTCAGGGCGCCGCGCCAGTGCGCGTTGGGGTTCCCATTCGCGTAGGCCAGGGCGCGCGCCGCCGCGAGGGCGACGGCCTCCCGCGTGACCGTCCCGCGCGCCAGGAAGCGCCGGGCCTGCAGTCCGAGCGCTACGTGGTCGGTCGGCCCGAGCGGGCGTTCGAAGAAGGGATCGAAGGCGGCGCGCGAAATCTCGCGCGGCCGGCCCTCGGAGGCCTTCGCGTGCGCGACCACGAGGCAGGTGCGGTAGCGTCCGCAGGTGAGGCGCGCGGCCGCGTAGGCGAGGGCGAAGGCGCCGTCCATCGAGACCTTGGAGGAGGATTTCCCCGCGGCGCCGACCGCGTCCTGCACCGCCATGTCCGAGATCGTGCGCCCGTCGGAGAAATCACTCGATACGGTGATCACGGTATCAATGCGCGGGTGTGTGAAACCGGTCTCGGCGAGGAGGGCGGCGACCACCTCGAAGGCGAGTTCGGAATAGCAGGCGTCGTCGCGGCGCGCGACGTGGCGGGTCTGGGCGGCGCCGAGGATGGCGACGGGCTGCATGTTTCCCCTTGCCCTAGACGGCGCAGAAGCCGATCAGGTCGGTGATGGCGCCGCGCCGGACCGTGGGGCTCGCGACGTCGGCGCGCACGCGCAGGCCGACGCGCAGCCGGTCGGGCGGCACGTCGAGCAGGCGGTGGAAGAGCGCGGTGTCCGCGCCGTCGAGGCGGACGAGCGCCCAGACTTCGGCGGGGCGGGCGGGCGCGGCCGGCGCGGTCGTCCAGGACAGCAACTCGCCCTCCGGTCCGACGGCCACCCAGTCCTCCGAAGGGACGCGGCAGGCGAGGCAGCGGGGTCGCGGCGGCACGGCGACTTGCTTGCAGCGCGGGCAACGCAGACCATAGAGTCGGCCCTCGTCGCGCAGGCGGGCGAGGAAGGCGCCGGCGGTGCGGCCCGCGGGCCAGCGATACGGAATGCGGATGCGGCCCTCGACCGCGCGCGGCTCGATCGTGAGGGCGGCGATAGGGACGGGCGCTGCGAGGGGCGCTGGAACCGGGTCCGGGGGCATGGCGCTCTCCTGGGGGGGGGGCGTGTACCGTCGTTGCAAAAGCACCAAAACCACGGTCGGCCGCACGCCGTCAAGAGAAAGCGAGTGCATGCCCGGTACTGCCGACGCGCTTGTCCCCTCGATCTCCACACCGGCGACGCAGAGTACTGTGCCGCTACAGCGGGCGTGCCTTGGCGGCAGCCTGGCCTCCGTCGTCCTCGTATCTCGTACTCGTACGCGAACGCCCTGGGCATTCGAGTACGAGTACGTGATACGAGGAGGACGGGGGCCGGGCTTTCGATGCGTGCGGCGGGTACGGTCGAGCCGCAAGAACGGGCATGCACCCCGAGCGAGCCGAGACGCAAGCACGGCCGTCAATCCGAGGTGCATTCCGGTCGTTCCAATCCGCCGTACCGTGGCCGGCGATCGAGATGGGTCGCGCGCGGGATGGCGCGCCTACTCCAGCCGCCCGACCAGCGTCTTCAGCACCTGCACGCGCGCATAGTTCTTGTCCTCGGCCGGCACCAGCGTCCACGGCGCGACGTCCGTGCTGGTGCGGTCGACCATGTCGCACATCGCCGTTTCGTACTCGTCCCACTTCGCGCGGTTGCGCCAGTCGTCCGGCGTGATCTTGAAGCGCTTGAAGGTCACCTCCTCGCGCTCCTTG
>JACRIP010000291.1 GCA_016220045.1 Planctomycetota bacterium | reverse complement strand
GACGTAGCCTGGTTGTGGCGACATGGCAAGGTGTACCAGGCGCTCGAAGTGCCCGGGTAGATGCTGAGGCGGGGCCGTTGCTGGGGTCCCGCTGGTCAGCTTCTGGCCAGGGCCGCGGACGGGGTCGTTCGCATCTGGCGTGTGTGGGCGCCTCGGGCATTGACCCGAAATGGACACCCGCGTGGAGAGTGCCCACGGGCCGGCGGTCGGGATGGGCCGGGCGGGCAAGTCGTCCGGGGTGCGCGGCCCCCCTCCCCGACCCTCCCCCGTTCCCCCTTCGCGCTGCGCGCTGCGGGCGACCCGTGCGGCGGGGGAGTGCGCATAGCGACTCCAGACCCTCCCCACGGGAGATCTTGGACGCGTCCGATTTTTGACCTTGGACTCGTTGGCCTTGAGACTTTGGACTCCGCCCTACGTCTTCGCCCACGTCAGCAAGTCGATCAGGTCTTCCCGGGTCAGCTTCTTGATCACCGACTCGTCCGACTCGACCACCGCGTCCATCAGCGCGCGCTTCGAGCGGATCATGCCGTCGATCTTCTCCTCCAGCGTCCCCGTCGTGATCAGCTTGATTACCTGCACCCCCTTGGTCTGCCCGATCCGGTGCACCCGGTCCGTCGCCTGCTCCTCCCGCGCCGCATTCCACCAGCGATCGTAGTGGATCACCACCGACGCCGCCGTCAGGTCGATCCCCAACCCCCCCGCCAGCAGGCTCCCCACGAACACCCGACACTCCGGGTCCTCCTGGAAACGCCGGATCGCCTGCGCCCGGTCGCGCGTCGCCCCGCGCAGGCCGCTCGCCTTCACCCCCAGCTTCTTCACGTGCTCCTCGATCAGGTCCAGCATGTCGAGGAACTGGCTGAACACCACCACCTTCTGCCCGCTGTCCAGCGCCTCCTCCAGGATCTCCCGGAAGAGCTCGAACTTCGCCGACGAGAATGCCTGGGCGCGCTCGCCGTCCAGTACCAGCGCCGGATGGTCGCAGATCTGCTTGAGGCGCGTGAGCACGGCGAGGATGTGCAGGTACTCGATCTTGCGGTCGGCGTCGCGCAGGCCGGCGACCAGGGGCCGCGCGTCCCGCTCGACCACCGCCTTGTAGAGCGCCGCCTGCTGCCCGCTCAACTCGCAGTAGCGCAGGTCCTCCATCTTCGCGGGCAGCTCGGAGAGCACGTCCGACTTGAGCCGGCGCAGCTTGAAGGGATGCACCAGCCGGCGCAGCACGCGCCGCGCCTCCGGGTCCTGGTCGCGGGTGATCGGGGATTCGAAGCGCTCCCGGAAAGACTGTACGGTACCCAGGTAGCCCGGCGCGACGAAATCGAAGATCGACCACAGTTCGGACAGGCGGTTCTCGATCGGCGTGCCGGTGAGCGCGAGGCGGAAGCGCGCGTCGAGCTGCTTGGCCGAGCGCGCCATCTGCGTCTTGGAGTTCTTGACCTTCTGCGCCTCGTCGAGGACCACGATTTCCCAGGGCTGTTTGGCCAGGAGCGCGGCCTCGCGCGTGAGGATGCTGTAGGTGGTGATCACGACCTGGCCGGGGGCGAAGGCAGGCAGCGCCTTGCCGCGGCCGGCGCCGTGGAAGCGCACCGGCACGAGCGCCGGCGCGTGCTCGCGCATCTTGCGTTCCCAATGGTCGAGCACCGAGGTCGGGCAGACGACGAGCGCCGGGCGATCCGCCCCTTCGGCGCGCGCCGCGAGCAGGAGGGCCAGCGTCTGGTGGGTCTTGCCCAGGCCCATGTCGTCGGCGAGCACGGCGTGAAAGCCGGCCGAGCGCAGGAACCACAGCCAATCGTATCCCGCGCGCTGGTAGGGGCGCAGCGCGCCGACCAGTCCGTCCGGATCAGGCGATTTCCCGATCGGCTCCGCGCGCTGGAGCCGGGCGAGGAGCGGGCCGAAGCCCTCCGCCGCGAGGGCGCCGTCGGCGGGCGCCAGCGCAACGTCGTCGGCCCAGGCGGCGTGGAGCTTGAGAAACTCGACCGGCGGCAGGGCCAGCGAGATCGCGCCCTCCGGGGAGCGGAGCAGCGCCGACGCGTCGGAACCGGCCCCGGCTCCGCCCGCGTCCGTGGCGGCCCCGCCCGCGGCCGAACGCCGCGCCGCTTCGGCGAGCGGGTCGTGCGGGGCGAGCAGCCAATCGTTGCCGCGGCGCAGGAAGCGGCCATGCGCGGGGTGTTCGAGGAGATCCGCCAGCGTGAGCCGGTGCCCGTCGGTTTCGTAGCGCGGATCGAGGCGCAGCCAGCCATCGGGCGTTTGCTCGATACTGACCCGGCACAGGCGCGGGGCCAGGCCGCGGGCGCGCGCCACGGCGGGGGAGGGCCGCCACGGGATGGCGCCGGCGACGGAGCCGGCGCGGCCGGCCAGGAAGTCGGGGATCTCGTCCCCTTCGAGCGTGCGCTGGTGGCGCGCGCCGAACCACTCGCGCAGGGCGGGCGGCAGGCCCTGGACCGGGTAGAAGGCGCGGCCGTCCCAGTACCAGTCGGGCGAGATCAGGCCGGCGAGCAGGGCTTCGGCGGCGAGATGCCCGTCGTGGCCGCGGCGGCGCGGCATGCGCCAGCGTGGACAGAGGAGCAGGCGGCCGGCATCGTCGAACTCGGCGCAGAGCTCGGGGAGGATGGCGCGCTTGTAGACGCGG